>DAIPIK010000067.1:0-6781 GCA_036770845.1 Polynucleobacter sp.
GCCTTATCAATCACGAAGGTTTCTGGTACGCCGTAGACGCCATAGTCAATGCCAACTTGCCCCTTTAGGTCGACAACGGATAAAGCATAGGGATTGCCGTGCTCTTTTAGCCAGCGGATGGCATCCTCTGGTTTGTCTTTGTAATCTAAACCGAGCAAGGGTGTCGTTTGCGTTTTTGCAAACTGAATTAAATGGGGATGTTCATCGCGACACGCTGCGCACCATGAAGCCCATACATTGAAAACCCATACCTTGCCGCGCATGTCTTCTGGCGAGAAGTTCGTATTTTCTTTACCTAAAATGGGCAGGCTAAATGTCGGTGCACTTTTATTGATGAGCGGGGATGGCACTTCACGCGGATTCAGCTGGAGGCCGGCAGCCAAGAAGCCAAAAAAGACGACAAAAATTCCGATGGGAATTAAATACCGTTTCATTTGCGCTTCCGGTAGCGTCGATCCGTGATGGCCAAAAATCCACCCAAGGCCATGAACAAGCAGCCGCCCCAAATCCAGTCCACAAATGGTTTTATATGAATCCGTACTGTCCATTCATTGGCATTGATTGGCTCCCCCAGGGAGACATACAGGTCGCGCGTCAATCCTGGATCAATTGCTGCTTCGGTCATCGGCATCTTACTGGCGGTATAGACTCGTTTTTCCGGTGCCATGCGTGTTATTACTTTACCGCCCTGGCTGACATCAAACACCCCCCGAATAGCTTGGTAATTCGGGCCATCAATGGCTTGAACGCCTAAAAATTGGAAGTTATACCCACCGGCTTCAATGCTGCTACCGATTGCCATGCGTACATCTTTTTCTGACTCAAAACCACGAACGCCGGTTACGCCAATAATAAAAACTGCAACGCCGATGTGGGCCAGGAACATACCGTAATAACTTGCCGGCTGAGCAGCAAGATTTTTAATCACGCCACGCTCCCGATTACTAAAGGCGCGCTCAAGTAATTGAGTACAAGTCGTCGCAATAATCCAGACGGCTAAAAACAGGCCAAAGCCAACCAATGGAGTCCAGCTGCGCAGCACAATTGGGGCAAGGATGGCGCTAATCACGCTCACCGCGGCAGCCCACTTTAATTTATGCGCTAAATCAATCACGGGGGATTGACGCCAGCGTGAGATGGGGCCGATACCAATTAAGAAGAGGGCCGGCGTCATGAGCGGCACAAATACTGCCTCAAAGTAAGGAACGCCCACCGAGATTTTTCCTAGGTCCAGGGCATCGAGCAGCATCGGATACAAAGTACCCAGCAGAACTGCCGCAGTTGCCACTAAAAGCAAGACGTTATTACTTAGCAACATACTCTCGCGTGACACGGTGCCAAAATCGCCGCCAATATTGGCTTTGGGTGCGCGCCATGCAAACAGCAGTAATGAGCCACCAACCACAAGCGCCAAGAAACCCAGAATGAAAATGCCGCGCTTCGGGTCGGTAGCAAATGCGTGCACTGAAGTGATGACTCCGGAGCGAACCAAGAAGGTGCCGAGCAGCGACAGTGAAAAAGCCAGGATGGCTAGCAGTGCAGTCCACATCTTGAAGCCGCCGCGTTTTTCAGTAACGGCCAGCGAGTGAATCAATGCGGTACCAACCAGCCAAGGCATGAAGGAGGCGTTTTCAACCGGATCCCAAAACCACCAACCGCCCCAGCCGAGTTCGTAATAAGCCCAAGCACTACCAAGCGCAATGCCGATGGTTAAAAAGCACCAGGCCGATGTCACCCATGGCCTTGACCAACGTGCCCATGCTGCATCAAGCCGGCCGGAGAGCAGGGCTGCAATCGCAAACGCAAAGGCAACTGCAGAGCCAACATAGCCCATGTATAAAAATGGCGGATGAATAATCATGCCGGGATCTTGCAAAAGGGGATTGAGGTCTTTGCCTTCCAATGCTGCCGGCAGCATTCGATCCAGCGGATTGGATGTGAGTAAAGTAAACAAGAGCACACCGATATTCAAGAGGCCCAGTACGCCGAGTATGCGTGCAATCATCTTGATTGGTAGGTGCTTTGAAAAAATGGCGACCGCAAGCGTCCAGCCAGCCATCATGAAGCACCACAATAAAATCGAGCCCTCATGGCTGCCCCACGAAGCCCCAATCCGATACATCAAGGGAAGCGCAGAGTTGGAGTTTTGTGCCACGTTGAGCACACTAAAATCGTTGTTGATAAATGAGATAACTAGGCAGACATACGCGAAGGTCACCCACAAAAAAAGCCCAATAGCGGATGGCCTAGCTAAACTCATCAGGGCAGGTCGATTGGTTTGCGCGCCAATGAGCGGAGCAATCCCTAGTACCAGCGCCGTCATCAATGCCAGAATTAAAGCAACTTGGCCAATTTCAGGAATCATGGTTTTTTCGCTTTAGCTAAGGCATCTGCCGCTTCGGGCGGCATGTAGTTTTCATCGTGTTTGGCCAGAACTTGGCTGGCAGTAAAAGAGCCTGTGGAATTAAGGCGACCCTCTGCCACCACCCCTTTACCTTCTTTAAACAAATCGGGCAACAAGCCCTCATAACTGACTTCAATGCGGTGTGCAAAATCCGTCACCACAAAGCTCACTTTGAGTCCGCCCGCATCCCGCTTAATGGAGTTTTCTTCAACCATGCCGCCAACCCGAAAAGCGCGGTCTTTAGGCGCCTCATTGGCCGCAATTTGACTCGGGCTATAGAAGAACACTAAATTGCTTTGAAAAGTCTGAAATACCATATAAGTGGCAAATGCAATGCACGTTACGCCACCAAGGATTGCCAGACCGCGTTTTGTGCGGGGTTTCATAAGTCCTTATTTTGCCTAATTTTTTTCAGTGGCGTACGACTCATCCCGAATGCTCGATTCGGTCAGGCGACGCTGCCGGCGGATCTGCATGATTTCAATGGCAAAAACAAGGGCAGTCACCGCAAAGGACCCCCATACAAAAGGGCCGTGGCCGCCCATTTGCAGAAAATCACTAAGGCTATTCCAGTAAATCATTTCACTGCCTCTTTGGCCCATGCGGTATGGCGCTCCCGCTCCAAAATGAGCGTACGGCAGCGGTAGAAACTCAAAGCGAAGGAGTAGGCCCAAAACGCTACCGTCATGATGAGCATGCCGGTCAACATTTGGGTTGCCATGGTGGGAGCTTTAGTCAGGCTAACCGAGGCCCCTTGATGCAAGGTATTCCACCATTTCACTGAAAAGTAGATGATCGGAATATTCACCACACCAACGATTGCCAAAACAGCAGCGCTGCGATCGGCCTTGCGGGTATCTTCAATTGATGCGTGGAGTGATAAGAATCCCAGGTACAAGAAAAGCAAAATGAGTTCTGAGGTCAGGCGTGCATCCCATACCCAATAAGTACCCCATGTCGGCTTGCCCCACAGAGATCCGGTCCACAGGGCTATGAAGGTCATGAGCGCGCCGGTTGGTGCTAAGGCCAGAGCAAACATGCTAGCCAGGCGCGCATTAAAAATGAGTCCAATTGCCGCCCAGAATGCCACCGCTAAATAAATAATCATCGACATCCAGGCAGCAGGCACATGGATAAAAATAATACGATAGGACTCACCTTGTTGGTGATCGCTTGGCGCAATCAACAGACCAATGGTTAAACCTATGATGGTAGCAATCACGGCAATCGCAACGCAATACGGAATCAGCGTGCCAGTTAAGGCATAAAAGCGTTGGGGCGCAGCGTACTTAAACCAATTGATGCCAGAGGAGAACACAGGAAATAGTCTTTATTTAATGGTAGTTAGAGCATGCATTAGTGTGCCTGATTTTAGCCTAGCCGGTTTATTCCACAGCGATTCGTACGCCGGCTGCTGTGGCGATGGGGGCAAAAAATAGGGCAATTGCCAGCATCGCACCCAAGAGGTAAAAATGACCATCGACTGGCAAGCCAGCGTGGTGGGCATCGACTGCGCCGGCTCCAAAAATAAGGACTGGAATGACCAGCGGCAAAACGAGTAAGGACAGCAACATACCCCCGCCACGCGTCGCTAAGGTGAGGGCTGCGCCGATGGAGCCAATTAAGCTTAGCAAGGGTGTCCCAATCAGGAGCGATAGCACCAAAATACCGGTGCTTTGAGCATCCAGATTAAATTGGATGGCCAAGATGGGAGAGGCGATGGTGAGTACGAGCCCAGAGCTAATCCAGTGCGCTGCAGTTTTCGACAGTACGGCCAGCGGCAATGGGATTGCAGTTAAAACCAATTGATCCAAGGTGCCATCTTGGAAGTCATCTGCAAACAAGCGCCCCAGTGACAGCATGGCTGCTAATAAAGCGGCGATCCAAAGCATTCCCGGTGCAATTTTGGCGAGCAGTGTTGGCTCCGGTCCAATGCCCAAGGGAAACAAACTCGCGACCACGATAAAGAAAAACAAGGCAGATAAGCTATCGTTCTTGCGACGCAGAGCCAAACTCAAGTCGCGCCGCACAATAGCTAGCATGACTTTTGGGATGGATAGGTGCGCACTCATAAGTTCACCCGAACTACGCGGTCGATCTGATCGAGGGCAACTGCTTGATGGCTACTTAAGGCGACCATGCCCCCACGAGTTAAATGCCCCTGAATTAATACTTGCAGTGCCTCATTGGCATCGTGATCAAGCGCATTAAATGGCTCATCGAGTAACCACAATGGCTTGTCTTGTGCTAGCTGCAGGCGCGCTAACGCAACCCGTTGCTTTTGTCCTTGTGAGAAGGTTCGCGCTAACTTACTTGCCAGGTGACCGAGGCCCGAGCTAACTAAGGCGCTTCGTGCCATGCTGCTGGTAATCACATCGCCGCTGAGGTTGCCTGCTGCAATGATGTTTTCTTCGGCGCTGAGATCGCCCTTGAGCGCTGGAGTGTGGCCCAAGTAAATCAGTTGCGTATGAAAAGAATCCCGATCGGCATCGATTGAACTTGCGCCCCACTGAATGCTGCCCATGCTGGGTGTTAACAAGCCGCAGAGCATACGCAATAAACTCGACTTTCCGGTGCCATTGCTACCGGTGATGCGCAAGAGATGGCCGGGTTCCAGTACCAGCGAAAGATCACTAAACAGGGTTTTGCCACCACGCATGCAGGCTAGGTTTTGTAAATGCAGGGCAGACGGATTCATGGCAGGCACATTACTCATTATTCGGTAGACTGCCTAAGAGTAGCAGTTGGCGTGTGAACTGACCGCTATCGCTATCACGCATCGACCAAAGATCGAGCTGCATGGAAGGGCTGTAGGGGTCAATGTAGGTGCCATCTCGCCGCAACTCGTAATGCAGATGCGGTCCGCTAGATCGACCAGTAGAGCCGACGTAACCGATTTCAAGGCCGCGACGCACATCGTTGCCAACGCTGAGTTCAACGTTGTAATTACTCAAATGGGCGTAGTAGGTGCGATAGTTGCCTGGGTGCTCAACAATAATCAGATTTCCAAATGCCCCGTTATAGCCAAGGTAAGCAATTTTGCCGTTGGCAACACTAAACACTGGAGTGCCGGTCGGAGCGGCGTAATCAATACCCATATGCGTGCGCCAGCGCTGCACGGTCGCTGGGGCTTGACCCGCTTGCTTGGCGGGTACTTTGGCACGGCCAGCCCGTACGCTGCCTACGCCCCGCGATATGCGGCGATAACTCAGTGGATTGGTCCAGAAGGAGCGTTCAATTGACTCACCCGAAGCGGTAAAAAAACCGCCTGGAATACCATTGCGATCAATCCAGAATGCACTTGCAAGCACTTCTTGACTCAGGGTGTTCATGATTTCAACGGCCCAGATTTGGGCCCAGCGATCACGGTCACCAAAGTCCACAATTAGTCGAACCTGATTGGCATCAATCGCAGTAGTCGGGCTATCTTCGGGATACAACTGCTTCACAATGGAGTTCAGTTCCCAGACTAACTCGACGGGCAAGATATCGCCTACTTTTTTGGCGTCATACAAGACATCCGATAGGGACAGCTCTACCTCAACTAGATTAGGCGACTGGGACTGCAGGCGATCCTCTTGGATTAAGAATCCACCAAAGGCCGATGGGGTGAAGGTCAGGATTTGGGTGCGGGCGTCGCGTATCGGTCCATTCATGATGCTGAGGGAATCAAAGCGGTTGCGTTTGCCAAATGCCACTGCGTATGGAATGCAATTGCCACGCAGCCCAGAAAAGAAACTGCGCGTTTGATTTTGAAAGAATTCAAAAAAAACCGGATCATTGATTCCCAGTTGTGCGGGTAAATTACCATCCAGCGAATCCGTTTTAATGCAGCCACGCTGCACCCGAAAATCCAAGTTACCACCCGCATCTGGATTTAATTCACCGTCTTTGCTGGTATCAACCAAGCTGGAATTTTTGGGCGCAAGTGATCGGCTTGCTGAGCGGGGAGCCTTAATACCAGTTTGCTTAGGATTATTTTTAACTACCACCTTGCTGCGATTTGGGGTCGTTTGCGCATTCGCCTCGGAGGAGGCAATTGGCATACCGAGGTAGCCGCCTAAGGCCATGATCGCCAATAAGGGGATGAAGTACGCTTGTGCACCACGCAAGAGGGAGATCAAAAACAGATTCACCCCCTGATTATCTAATATTGTGCCCCTAGTGTCAGATTATGATTTTGCAGTGCAACATTATTGGCCAATCGCTCGCGCTCAAAATAAATTGGCCTGATTGTGTCTACAATCTTTTTTTCTGACAAGGATCTCCCATGCCCATTATTGAATCAATCCAAGTAGCTGCGGTAAGTGTCCCATTGGATAAAGTCACCTCATTTTCAACGCGAACCGTTTCAGAGCGCCACTACTGCATCGTCAA
>DAIPIK010000068.1:0-6724 GCA_036770845.1 Polynucleobacter sp.
TCTGTCATTCGCGTGGATGGCGGACAGATTCAGGGGATTTGAGCGAGTCGTGATTCAGCAGGCATGGAGGTGGTTTAGGCGAGACCTGCAGTCGCCCGAATTGCTCTGGCTGGGGATTGCACTCAGCTTATCGGTTGCCGCTCTCGCGAGTGTCGGCTTTTTAGCCGACCGCATGCAACGCGCGTTTGAGTTTGATGCACGCCAACTCTTAGCAGCCGATTTATTGATTGCTGCCGATCAGCCCATTCCGGCACGATTTATAGAGGCAGCCAAAGACCGCAAACTATCGATTGCACAAACGGTGGTTTTTCCGAGTATGGCAACGCTGGGTGAGCGGGGTAAGTTATCGTCACTCAAGGCCGTGAGCAGCGACTACCCCTTGCGTGGTGAATTGCAAATCAGTCGCAATCCAGATGCCCAAGACAAAAGTAAAGTGAATAGCAGTCATGGACCGACTCCAGGTAATGTCTGGGTTGATCCGGCTTTACTTGAAGTCTTACAAGCCAAGATTGGCGACACGCTTGCATTAGGGCAGGCGCGTTTGCGCATTGATGCTGTTTTGCTGCGTGAACTCGATCGTGGCGCAGCATTTATGAACTTTGCCCCGCGAGTCATGATCGCTTTAGAAGATTTGCCTAAGACTGAATTGATTGGCTTGGGGAGCCGCGTGACCTACCGCTTGTTGATTGCGGGATCCAATCCAGCCGTTGCCGATTATCAAAACTGGGTAGTGAATGCGATCGAGTCCGATCAGCTGCGCGGTATGCGCATTGAAACCCTCGAGACGGGTCAGCCGGTGATGCGCAAAACGCTCGATCGGGCTGAGCGTTTTTTATCCTTGATTGCACTCTTAACTGCAATGGTCTCTGCGGTAGCGATTGCATTGGCGGCGCGCCGTTACGTGGTGCGGCAGGCGAATGTGTGTGCGGTAATGAAATGCCTTGGCGCCACCCAGGGTACGATCCTGCGCCAGCAACTGAAAACATTAAGCCTATTGGGTTTAGTGGCTGCCGCATTCGGAATTGCAGTAGGTTGGCTGATTCAGTATGGACTGATGTGGTTCTTGGGTAATTTATTGTTGGCCGATTTACCGCCACCATCGCTGTGGCCTGTTCTGTGGAGCGCGCTTCTCTCCTGGTTTTTATTATTGGGTTTTGCGGGACCCCCGTTGCTTACATTGGTACAGGTTTCACCGGTGCGCTTAGTCCGCCGCGAATTAAGTGGAGTTCCGGTTGCTGCCCGCTGGGTCGCTTTATTGGGGCTGCTGAGTTTTGCTGTCTTACTGCTGTGGGCAGCGCGCGACTGGAGACTGGCTAGTTGGGTTGGTTTGAGTTTCGGTGGTGCGATTGCGGTGTTTGCATTGCTGTCATGGACTGCACTGAAGCTATTGGCGCGTTCTTCCGTGAGTGGGGTACTCAGCCGACTTGGATTTGCAGGCCGTTTTGCATTGCGTGCGCAAGCGCGTAGCCCCGCATTTGCCGTAATGCAAATCACGGCGCTAGCCATTGCCTTGATGGCGCTCCTTATCATCTTGCTCTTGCGACAGGATTTACTCAAAACCTGGCAAGGCAATGTACCGGTCGATGCACCCAACCGCTTTGTCATTAATATCCAAAATGATCAACGCGATGCCTTGACGCAAGACCTTGCAGTAGCCGGTCTTGGTAAGCCGGAGTTGTATCCCATGGTGCGCGGACGATTAGTGGAGATCAATAATCGGCCGGTGATGCAAAGTGATTACAGCAAAGACAATGCCCGCCGTTTAGTGGATCGCGAATTTAACTTGTCGTACACCATGGACTTGCCTGGTGGCAATCAAGTCATTGCAGGCAATTGGTTTAAACAAGACGAGCCACAAATTTCGATTGAGGTTGGCATTGCTAAAACCCTGGGATTAAAACTAGGAGACCGGTTGGCATTTGAGATTGCTGGCGAAACCGTGAGCGCCTCGATCACATCACTCCGCGCTTTGGAGTGGGGCTCGATGCGCGTGAATTTCTTTGTGATCATGCCGCCAGTACTCTTGCAAGACTTGCCGCAGTCGTGGATTACCGCGTATTACCAGCCGCCTAGCACTGAAGTGCTCGACTTCCGCTTAACCCAACGCTATCCCAACATCACCGTAGTGGATGTGGCGAACTCCTTGCAGCAAATCCAAGATGTACTCAATCGCTTAGGCGCTGCCTTGGGCCTCTTGTTTACATTCACGATTGCGGCAGCCATCTTGGTTTTGTTTGCGGCAATCTCAGCAACGCAAGACGAGCGTTTTCGGGATGCAGCACTCCTCAAAGCAGTCGGTGCTTCGAGTCCGACATTGGCTGCGATTGCCAGTATTGAGTTAGCGATTGTGGGTGGACTAGCAGGCCTCTTGGGCGGATTTGCCGCTGCTCTTGCTGCATGGGCGCTGGGCCATTTCGTGCTTGAAATTGAATTCAATTCCTTTGCATCATCAATTGCGATGGGCATTGTGTTTGGACTGATCGCTTGCGCGATTGCGGGTTACCAATTCCAACGTAAGATCCAGCGAGCTACCGCAATTGACTGTTTGCGAGAAGCCTAAGTAATTCAGCCGACTGAATTCACTTTCGCTTTTCCATTTTAGGTAGCTGGATTAATTTGGTTTTGCCCAGCCGATCGGGAATGGTTTGGCGGTGCCGCGGGTCCAAGTAAATGGAAAGTGGCCAGAAAAATAGGGAGACTGCAAAAAGCAGACCAATGATTCCCCACTTTTGCAGTTCCGCGCTGGCTTGAATCAGGATGCAAGGTACGAGCCACAGTGAGCCATAGACGTAGCGCCACAGGGCTTGCCTGCGGGTGAGGCGAGCACCAGAGACGTTAACCAACTTCACACGCCAGGTTTGCATCGCTAAGGTTTGGCCGGTACGCGTCCAGTACCAAACAAAATAAAGGGCCAGCACCGCGTATAAATAGAAAAATGTTAACCAGCTAGGAAGCGATACTCCAAACACAATACCCAGTACGAGGTTGGGTAATAAGAAGAGCAAGGCAATCACGCCCAACAGAATCAGTTGCTCGTAGAGAATGCAGAAGACTCGCTTCCAAAAGCCAGGTGAGGGTAATGCGGTCAGCGGGGTGTCAACGGAACTGCTAGTCCCGTCCACAGGGTGCTGGCTCATGCGCCATCGTCTTTAGTGGGAGCAGCAGCCGGCGTTACGGTAGGCACAGGGTTGGGGCGATTTTGCAGCGTGGGCGAGTTGGCCGCAGTCGGCTTTTTCTTGTTGTCTTCCTTAGCCGCTAATTTTTTCTTATCTTCTGGACTGAGCTGCTGGTAGGCTTGCCATGCGGAGGCTTTTTCTTCGGCAGGGAAGCGCAGGCTACTGAGGTAATTGTCGCGCGCGATGCGGCGATCTTTTTGCGAGAGCTTGGCCCACTCGTTCATGCGCGATTGCAAGCGCTCTTGATCGGCCCGCTTCATTTTGGGGTAAAGATTGGCAACCTGAATCCACTTTTGCCGGCGCTCTTTGGAGAGGTAGCTCCAGTCTTCTTCGAGGGGAGCCAAAATCTTTTGTTGTACTAGGCTTAAGTCATCCCAATTGCCACTGTGTTTTGGGGTGGTGGCTGCAGCGGGCTGTTTGGTTTGAGCTGCTACTTCGTTTACGGGGCCAATCGCCAGCAGGCTAAAGACAAGGAGAAACGTGCCCATGCTCACACCCCATGCACCGTGCTTGACAGCGAGTGCAGGTTGCGTGTGCGGGAGGCGTGTGGACAGCATGATTACCTATTTCGGTCCTAAGTTAGGATGGGTCTATTGCAGCGTCAACCTTCTCGGAATTGGTGGTCTCCAGCTCCCGTTTCGCATGGCTACTGAGTTTTAAGAATGCCAGAAAACCGCTATCCATATAAGCGTCTGGCGGAACGTCGTCCGATAGTAGGGCAATATCAACCGCGGCAATGTCGTTGATGCGCGCATCTTGCTGCCATTCAGCAATCGCCAATAAGCCCAAGGCCAAGACAATAAATGGCGCAAACCAGCTTAATCGACCCCAATTGGAGGTGGGCTGGCTGCTGTTGCCACCCTGATTCATGGCCAGCTGTGGACGCAATAGCTGCTGCAATTGCGGTACGAATTCCTGCTTGCGCGCTGCCATAGCTGAGAGGCGTGCGTGATACAAGCGATCGGTGATACGGCTTGGCAGTCGTGCTGTTGAACCGTCGAGGCATTCGCGCACGGCGCCGCCAATGCGATCTACTTCAAATTGGGGGTCTTGGTCGCGGTTCATAATGAAATTCCTTTTATTTTCAATGCATTAGCTAAAGTTTGCGTTGCTCTGGAGCAATGGGTTTTTACACTTCCTTCGCTGCACCCCATGATCTGGGCAGTTTCCGCAATGCTTAGCTCATCCCAATAACGCATCAAGAAGGCTTCTCGTTGACGTGCTGGTAATTTTGCTATTTCAGCTTCTAGACTACGCAAAAGCTGGCTTTGCTCCAGTTTTTGAGCACCATCTTGGTGAATTTGGCTGTCATCGGCGGCTTGAAGTTGCTCTAAAGGGTCGTAATCATCGGATTCGTCCGATTTTTTACCCATATTCGAGAAAAGGGTAACCCAGGCATTACGGACCTTTTGGCGCCGAAACCAATCGTGGATCCGGTTTTGAAGGATGCGGGTAAAGAGCAGGGGTAGTTCTGCGCTGGGTTTATCCCCGTATTTTTCAGCCAGCTTGATCATGGCATCCTGAACGATGTCCAATGCCGCGTCCTCATCCCGCACAGCATAAATGGCCTGTTTGAAAGCACGTTTTTCAACGCTACTGAGAAAATCAGCGAGTTCGGGGGCGGATGCCATGCAAAAACGGGAAGGCCTTGTGTAGGAAGAATGCCTCTATTTTAGGGTATTGCTTTACAATTGAAGGTTCACCGATTAGAGAGCCGTCCAAGAAGCGGTTTTTTATTCAGTTCAAGCGCCGTTCGAACTCGGGCCACAAGCACGGGACAGAGCAGCCTAAACAATTTTTTGCCGAAAATTGCAAAGGACCTTACCAATGAATACCAGCAGCGCCGAATTTTTAGCCTCCAAGGCTGATTCCACCCCAATTCCTACCAAAACCGGACCTGAAATGATTGGTGCCGAGATGCTCGTCCATGCCCTGCATGCAGAAGGCGTCGAGTTTGTTTGGGGTTACCCCGGTGGAGCAGTTCTGTTCATCTACGATGAAATCTATAAGCAAGACAAGTTTGAGCACATTTTGGTGCGCCATGAGCAAGCGGCTGTGCACGCTGCCGATGGCTATGCCCGCGCTACAGGCAAAGTAGGGGTCGCCTTAGTGACCTCTGGTCCTGGCGTCACTAATGCCGTTACCGGCATTGCGACCGCATACACCGACTCCATTCCGATGGTCATCATTACCGGTAACGTACCCACCTATGCCATTGGTGAAGATGCCTTCCAAGAAGCCGATACGGTGGGTATTACGCGACCCATCGTCAAACACAATTTTTTGGTGAAAGACATTAATGATTTAGCGCTGACGCTAAAGAAAGCCTTTCACATTGCTCAAACCGGAAGACCGGGCCCCGTGCTGGTTGATATTCCGAAAGACATTTCCGCAATGAAGGGTCCGTTCATTTACCCGGAAGAGCTGACCATGCGCTCGTACAACCCGGTGTTGCGCGGCCATAGCGGTCAGATTCGCAAAGCGGTTTCCTTGCTGCTGGAGGCCGAGCGCCCCTTCATTTATACCGGCGGCGGCGTCATTCTGTCGGATGCTGCGCCTGAGCTCAAAGCGTTTGCTGATGCACTAGGCTACCCAGTAACCAATACCTTAATGGGCCTTGGCGGTTTCCCAGGCACCAGCCCCCAATTTGTGGGCATGCTGGGTATGCACGGCACCTATGAAGCCAATATGGCCATGCAGCACTCCGATGTATTGATTGCGATTGGCGCACGTTTTGATGACCGCGTGATCGGCAATACGCAGCACTTTGCAAGCCATCCGCGCAAGATTATTCACATTGACATTGATCCATCCGTGATTGCCAAGCGCGTTAAGGTAGATGTGCCCATCGTTGGTAATTTGAAAGAAGTATTGGTCGAGATGACCAGCCAAATTAAAGCGGCGGGCCCACTTAAGAACAATGCGCACCTGACAAAGTGGTGGGATCAGATTAATGAGTGGCGCAAAAAAGACTGCCTGAAATACGACCGTGATTCGCAGATCGTCAAGCCGCAGTATGTGGTTGAAAAGTTATGGGAACTCACAGGCGGTGATGCTTTTATTTGTTCTGACGTGGGTCAGCATCAAATGTGGGCAGCGCAGTTTTACAAGTTCGATAAGCCCCGTCGCTGGATTAATTCAGGTGGCCTTGGCACCATGGGTGTTGGCCTGCCATACGCCATGGGTATCAAAAAAGCCTTCCCAGATCAGGATGTATTCACGATCACGGGCGAGGGTTCGATTCAGATGTGCATTCAAGAGCTGTCGACCTGTAAGCAATACAACACCCCGGTCAAAATCGTGTCGCTCAACAACCGTTACTTAGGTATGGTGCGTCAGTGGCAGGAGTTGACCTACAACCGTCGCTATTCCAGTTCGTACATGGACTCTTTGCCTGACTTTGTGAAGTTAGCTGAGGCCTTTGGCCACGTTGGCATGCTGATTGAAACCAAAGCAGACGTTGAGCCAGCGCTCAAGGAAGCGATTCGCTTAAAAGATCGCACAGTCTTCATGGATTTCCAAACCGATCCGGAAGAAAACGTGTGGCC
>DAIPIK010000069.1:0-6117 GCA_036770845.1 Polynucleobacter sp.
TTTCGCTTTCACCATGTTTCTACCGATGAAGTCTACGGCTCTTTATCAGTAAGCGATCCTGCTTTTACGGAGACCAATCCCTATGAACCCAATAGCCCCTATTCGGCTTCTAAGGCGGCATCAGACCATTTGGTACGGGCATGGTTTCATACCTATGGTTTTCCAGTGCTGACCAGTAATTGTTCTAATAATTATGGTCCGTACCACTTCCCAGAAAAACTCATTCCGCTGGTGATTCTCAACGCGATCAATGGTAAATCGCTACCTATTTATGGCGACGGCCAGCAAGTACGCGATTGGCTCTATGTCGGCGATCACTGTTCTGCGATTCGTGAAGTGCTTGCCAATGGCAAACCGGGTGAAACCTACAACATTGGCGGCTGGAATGAAAAAGCAAATATTGATGTTGTCAAAATCATTTGCCAGATTTTAGATGGACTGCGACCTCGTACAGACGGCAAATCTTACGCAGAGCAAATTACGTTTGTAAAAGATCGCCCAGGGCACGATCGTCGCTATGCGATTGACGCCAGCAAGATTGCGAGCGAGCTTGGTTGGAAACCTAAGGAAACGTTTGATAGCGGTATTCAAAAAACGGTGCAGTGGTATCTGGATAACCCAGTGTGGGTGGAGGGCGTGGTCAGCGGCTCCTACCGCGACTGGTTACAAAAGCAATACAACTAAGCAATGCTTCTTGCGCACCAATAGCCCAGATGAACATTCTCGTTTTTGGTAAAGATGGCCAACTGGGCAAAGCCTTTAAAGCCGTCTTTGATGAACGTAAGCTAGAAAAACTGTATCGCATCAGCTATGTTGGCCGTACTGAATGCGATCTGGCTAATCCCGATGCCATTACAGCGCTTCTCAATAAAATCAAGCCAGACTTCATTATTAATGCAGCAGCCTATACAGCAGTCGATCAAGCTGAAACAGAGGTCGACTTGGCTTATGCCATTAATGCCAAAGCCCCAGAAATCATGGCGCAGTATGCAAAAGGCCATGGCGCTACTTTTTTGCACTACTCCACCGACTATGTGTTTGATGGATCTAAAGCAAGCCCATATGAAGCGACAGATGCACGCAATCCATTAGGCGTATATGGCAAAAGTAAAGCGGCCGGGGAAGAGGTGATTGAGCAGGCTTTTCAAAGCAAACAACAGCATGCTTCACAAGTGAGTGGTGCTGAATTTAAGGCGCAATACGCTATTTTGCGAACTAGCTGGGTGTACGGTGAGGGAGGAAACTTCATTCGTACAATTTTGCGTTTAGCCAAAGAGCGCCAAACCCTCAAGGTGATTGCCGATCAATATGGCGTGCCAAGTAGCGCAAGATGGTTAGCAGAAGTTAGTCTTGCCTTGGTGCTCGACAAGAACAATCAAATCAGGCAATTTTCCTCTGGGATTTACCACGCAGTGCCCTCTGGAGAAACGACCTGGCATGCCTTAGCGTGTCATGCCGTAAAGGCAGCGCTGGATGCGGGAGCAGCGCTTCAACTTAGCCCCGATGCAATTGAAGCGATCCCCGCAATGGAATACCCCCTACCAGCACCGCGACCGATGAACTCCCGTATGGCGCGAGGAACCTTGGAGGCTTTTCTTACTGATAGGCTGGATGGCTTCGCCAATGTGCCAAAATTACAGTTATTGCAGCAGTCGTGGGAGCCGCAGGTCGCAGCATATGTCCAAGACTTGGTGCGCCGCAAGCTCATTTAACGCATTTAAAGGCACCCAAAGGTATTTAAGGGCATTCATTTATGGCAACAAATCAAAGTAACCCGATTAAACGCAAGGGCATCATCTTGGCGGGGGGGTCTGGAACACGCCTTTATCCCGTGACGCAGGCTGTTTCTAAACAGCTCATGCCGGTGTACGACAAGCCCATGGTGTACTACCCATTAAGCACGCTAATGTTAGCCGGCATTCGGGATATCTTGCTGATCTCCACCCCGCACGACACACCACGCTTTACGGAGTTATTAGGCGATGGTTCGCAGTGGGGTCTGAGCATCGAGTACTGCGTGCAGCCTTCACCCGATGGCTTAGCGCAAGCGTTTACCTTGGGTAAATCGTTTGTTGGCAGTAGCCCAAGTGCTTTAGTGCTGGGGGATAATATTTTTTATGGCCATGAGCTAGTAGAGCAGCTGCATAGCGCGAATGATCGGAGTAGTGGTGCTACTGTATTTGCATATCATGTGAATGACCCAGAGCGCTACGGCGTCGTAGAATTCGACAAAGATTACAAAGCACTCTCCATTGAAGAAAAGCCGCTTAAGCCTCGTAGCAACTACGCAGTAACGGGCCTCTATTTTTATGACAATCAGGTCTGCGATATTGCCGCTGCAATTAAGCCGAGTGCACGGGGTGAGCTCGAGATTACCGATATCAATCGCGCCTATCTTGAAAAGAACGAACTGAGCGTTGAAATTATGGGCCGTGGCTTTGCTTGGCTAGATACGGGTACGCATGACTCTTTACTCGATGCGGCAGGCTTTATTGCCACACTACAAAAGCGTCAAGGCCTGATGGTAGCTTGCCCTGAAGAGATTGCCTATCGTCAAGGCTGGATTAGTGCAGAAACCGTTCAGAAGGTCGCAAGCCAGTTGAGTAAAAATAGTTATGGCCAATACCTCAACAAAATCCTACTTGAGTTTGGTAGTAGCCCTCAGCCTATTTCTTTATCGAGCAAGAGATAAGTAATGACTGACTCTAAATTACAGACGACACCAACGACCATCCCAGATGTGCTTATTTTGGAGCCCAGGGTATTTGGTGATAACCGGGGTTGGTTTACTGAATCGTTTAATGCCCATGATTTTGCAAGGGCAACGAATCTCAATATCGAGTTTGTGCAAGATAACCATTCTTTCTCGCGGCAGTGGACTTTGCGGGGATTGCATTATCAGCTCAAACATACCCAAGGTAAATTGGTTCGAGTCACAGCGGGTTCGGTATTTGATGTGGCAGTCGATTTAAGAAAAGATTCTGTTACATTTGGCAAATGGGAAGGCGTTGAGCTCAG
Source organism: Polynucleobacter sp. (assembly GCA_036770845.1). Taxonomy (GTDB): domain Bacteria; phylum Pseudomonadota; class Gammaproteobacteria; order Burkholderiales; family Burkholderiaceae; genus Polynucleobacter. The sequence goes on from DAIPIK010000069.1 coordinate 3,019, forward strand.
CGCTGAAAACCACAAGCAATTATGGATTCCGCCCGGCTTTGCACACGGTTTCTTAGTCCTTTCGGAGACCGCTGAGTTCTTGTATAAAACGACTGATTACTACGACCCCCAAAGCGAAGTCTGTTTATCGTGGTGTGACCCAAGCATCAAGATTGATTGGCCCATTCCGCTTGGCAAGCAGGCCTTGCTGAATGCCAAAGATACTGCTGGATTGTCCTGGGATCAAGCCCCAAAGTTCTAACCCCTGAAGTCGATTAGTCAATGACTCAGTCGACTGGCCTTTTTTATTGGGGTTGAGGTCAAAGCCCGAGTGCATGCAAACAATACGATAATTCAGGTATGACTAGTCTGCATCAAATCCATGCGCCAGAGTTAACCCAAGCCGCTAAATCACCCAAGGTCTTATTGGTGAAACTTTCTTCCTTGGGGGATGTGTTACACAACTTGCCCATCGTGTGGGATTTACGTAAGCGCTTGCCCCATGCCCAAATTGATTGGATTGTGGAAGAAGCTTATGTGCATTTGCTGGAGCCCCTTAGAACAACAGATACATTCAAGGGGATTGATCACATTATTCCGGTGGCATTTCGGCGCTGGCGTAAGAACCTATTCTCGATTAGAACGTGGCATGAGTTTTTTGCGATGCGTAAACAATTGCAAGCCACGATTTACGATATCGTACTCGAGACCCAGGGTTTATTGAAATCTGCTTTAGTATGCGCACTGGCTAAAAAATCTAACAGTGCTATTGTGGCTGGCCTTGGCAATGCAACCGAGCATTCGGGATATGAGCCGATGGCTAGGCTGTTTTATACCCAATCAGTTCATGTGCCCCTAAAGTGCCATGCGATTGATCGCTCGCGATTGGTGATGTGCTCTGCCTTTGACTGGCCCCCGCTCAATCGCAATGAGGAGCCGCCGCTGTTTTACCCGAATGACTTTGTCACGCAGTTACCACCCCTGCTATTGGAGGGTCTCAAGAAAACAGCGCAGGGAGATCCAGCCCCCTATGTACTTTGCTTTCATGCAACGGCAAGGACGGCCAAACGCTGGCCCAATGAACATTGGGTTGAGCTGGGCCAGGTTTTATCAAGCCAAGGTTATCAATTGATCTTCCCGTGGGGCAACCCTGAGGAGATGAAAGTCAGCGCACATATAGCAAATCAAATACCGGGTGCGATTGTTCCCAGGGCATTTTCGATAGAGGAAGCATATTCCTTGGTAGCGCATGCAGCCCTCACTATTGGTGTAGATACGGGGTTAACCCATTTATCTGCAGTATTAGGTAAGCCCACCGTGGAAATCTATTGCGATTCTCCCAGATGGAAGACTGAGGGCTATTGGGGTAAAGCGATTGTAAATGTGGGTGACTATAAAAAGAGTCCTTTAGCCGAGGAAGTGGAGCAAGCACTGGGGGCAATAAAGCCAACATGAGTAATCTTTAATAAAGTTAGCATTCACTAACAATATGTGATCTAAAGTCGATACTTAATTGGAATTTGGGGTCAGGACATTTAAAATGAATACACAATTTCATACAAAGCTTTAATACTCCTCCATTTAATGACAATAGTAATTCCAGTAGTTTTATCTGGTGGCTCCGGAACAAGGCTTTGGCCACTATCGAGGACCGCCTATCCGAAGCAGTTTTTAGCTTTATCGGGAGATCGAAAAAACAAAACCTTGTTTCAGGAGGCGGTAGCTCGGTTAAATCAGATCCATGCTGATTCTTTGCTGCTGGGCGAAACCATTATCGTTACCAACGAAGACCATCGCTTTTTGGTACTGGATCAACTGCGTGAGATGGATGGTGTTCAGGCAACTTTACTGTTGGAGCCAGCAGGGCGTAATACTGCCCCAGCATTGACCATAGCATCGTTATATGCGAAAGAAGCGAAAACTGGTGAGGAAATTGATCCTATTTTGGTGGTAACGCCAGCTGATCAAACCATAAAAAACGGGGATGTATTTAGGCAAGCTTTGCAAAACTGCATTACCGTAGTTGAGAGCGATGAAAGTAATCAAACGATCGCTATTTTGGGCATTACCCCAACGGGACCTGAGACCGGTTATGGTTACATTAAGAGAGCTGATACCAAAGGTAGCTTTGATGAATATACAGTGCTGCAATTTACCGAAAAGCCCAATCTAGAAAAGGCTGTAGGATATTTAGAGGGCGGCAATTACTTTTGGAACAGCGGTATATTTGTTCTGCGAGCGAGCACCTGGCTTGCTGCTTTAAAAGAATTTCGCTCTGACATATTAGATGCAACCCAAAAGGCGTGGCAGAAAAAAACGGTAGACCAGGCGGATGGCACACAATTTATCCGCCCCAATAAAGAATTATTTGCCGGCATTCCAAGCGACTCAATTGATTATGCGGTGATCGAAAAATGCCCTGGCACTCCATACAAAGTCAAAATGGTAGAGCTTGACGCAGGGTGGAATGATTTAGGTGCTTGGGATGCTGTATGGCAAGTTGGCAATAAGGATTCACAGGGCAATGTTAGTAGTGGCGATGTCTTGTTAAGCGACACAACTAATTCATTGGTACATGCCAGTACTCGTCTGGTGAGTACCGTTGGCTTGAATAATGTCATTGTGATTGAAACAGCCGATGCAGTCTTGGTAGCTGACCGGAGCCAGAGTCAAGACGTAAAGAATATTGTGGGTCAATTGGGCGCCCAAGAGCGAGAAGAGACCAATTTACACCGTAAAGTAGCAAGGCCTTGGGGCTGGTATGACAGCATTGATCAGGGCGAGCGCTTTAAGGTAAAGCGAATTCAGGTAAAGCCCGGAGCCAGCCTTTCATTGCAAATGCATCAGCACCGCGCTGAGCATTGGGTGGTGGTGAAAGGTACTGCAGAAATCACGAATGGCGATCAGGTGATTACGCTGACCGAGAATCAAAGCACTTATATTCCTAAAGGTGAAATTCATCGATTAGCTAACCCTACAAAAGAGCCATTAGAGATTATTGAGGTTCAATCCGGTGATTATTTGGGCGAAGACGATATTGTTCGCATTAAAGATCTTTACGGAAGGGGTTAGAAAATGCTGGACCATATAAAAAAATTACATGACCTATCGAATGATCAT
>DAIPIK010000069.1:6127-6708 GCA_036770845.1 Polynucleobacter sp.
CCCGGAGCCAGCCTTTCTTTGCAAATGCATCAGCACCGCGCTGAGCATTGGGTGGTAGTGAAGGGTGTCGCAGAGATTACGAATGGCGATCAAGTGATAACTCTGACTGAGAATCAAAGCACTTATATTCCGCAAGGACAAACCCATCGCTTAGCAAACCCTGGAAAGACTCCTTTAGAGATCATTGAGGTACAGTCGGGAAACTATCTAGGCGAGGATGATATTGTGCGTTTTGAAGATACATATGGACGTAGTTAATCATGGTTTCTGATGTCTGATTAGGGGCTAAGTAAAAATAGACGTATTAGTAATGAAGATTTAAAAAGAGATGATCAATGAGCAAACAACAAAAAATTGCCTTAATTACCGGCATTACTGGCCAAGACGGCTCCTACCTTGCTGAGTTTTTGCTTGAAAAAGGCTATATCGTGCACGGCATCAAGCGCCGCGCATCCTCATTTAATACCGAGCGTATTGATCACTTATATCAAGATCCGCATGTGAATCATCGGGATTTGATCTTGCACTACGGCGATCTGTCGGACACTAGTAATTTAGTGCGGATTATTCAGGAGTGCCAG
>DAIPIK010000070.1:0-6680 GCA_036770845.1 Polynucleobacter sp.
CCCCAGGTATGCCTTGCTAAGATCGTTAATGGATCAGTTTGTACTTGCGAGGAGAATGATTCGCCGCAGGCATCAAAGAGTTGCTCAAATACCCAGCGCATCGTAAACACCGTGGGCCCTGAGTCAACCAATCCAAGATCGTCGGGAGTGCCAACAGCAACTTGTCGAATCTTTCCGCCAACTGCCTGCTCTTTTTCAAGCAGAGTCACGTCAAAGCCGAGGTGGGCAAGCTCTAAGCAGGCGCATAAACCACCAATGCCACCCCCAACAACGACTACGCGTTCTTTACTCATATCCTAGCCATAGTGTTTGCCCCGCCATGTACCTTCCATTTCAGATGGCGTGAAGCGCGTAAACATCGATTCTGAAAAGTACTGCTGGCCATAGGCAGCTTTGATGGCCGCCAGGTGCGCACCTTGCTGCGCATAAGCGTTGAGCGCAGTCTCATCTTCCCAGATTGTAAAAGTAGCTTGCCGCAGGTAAGGCGCCTCTCCAAGGCCGGCGCTCAGAATCACCCCTTCAGACTGATTAATTGAGACTTCGGCAGGCTGCGCATTTTTCCAGAACGCATTGGCTTTCAGGGGCTTGATGGATGCGCGCGTTAATGAAGCAATCGGTCCGGATACTGGGGCTTTGGCTGTAATGTCCAATTGGGTATTCGCCCAGGAGCCCCTTGTGCTGAATGCATTTAGGGTTACCGCAAAGAATTCGCGTGAGTGCTTGAAGTATGACTGAACAAGTTTTGAATGCGCTCGGAATTGTTTGGCATGTTGTTCGCTATCGAATACACAAAATAAGCCTTGTTTGTGGAGGCTAGGCTTGGTACTAAAGCCACCTTCAAAACCAGAGCCCAGCACTTTAAAAAATTGCAGCCCCGGAATGTTGCGCAGAGAAAAACGTCCAATTACATAACGGGAGAGACCCCAGAGGAATGAATCGGGCGCAATATCGACTAACACTAATACTGCGGTTTGATTGCGCATGCTGACGTAATCTAGGAGTCGTTGTCTTCGGAGGCGCTGTTCTCAATAATGCCAAAGCGACGCATCTTAATGTAGAGGCCTTGACGCGATAGGCCCAATAATTCAGCAGCAGAAGCACGGTTCGACATGGTGAGTTCTAAAGCCGAAATAATGCATAACTTTTCAATGATATCGGTTGTTTCGGTCACAATTTCCTTAAGTGGAACTTTGCCAACCAGCTCAGTAAGATGCCGTGCATTTTTCTCAATATTGCTGGGTGTGGGGCCGGCCTGTGCGACCCGCTTCGAAATGCTACGAATGCTAAAAGCAAACGCGGGGGGATTATGGGAGCGCACATCCACCCCTGAAATCTCAGCCTCTAAGGGCGAGTTTCCGTCGTCACTTGTAATGGTCGTTGCATAGTTCTTGATAGCACCATGCTCCCGTAGCGTATTTATGATGATGCGCAAATCAATTGTGGAGCGTCCGAGCCATTGCTCTAATGATTTGCCAATCACATATTCTGCTTGTGCAGAATGGGTCATTTGTGTAAATGCCTTATTGGAGGACAGAATTAAGCCCTGTAAATTCGTCACCACAAATGCATCGCTTGACTCTTCAATTGCTTTTAATACCAAGGCACTTTGCTCGCCATAATTAATAGTGGCAGCATTTATAGAGAGCGGATTGAGGCTAACGAGATAAACACTTTGCCGACCCTCCCGTAGTAGGGCGCTTGAAATTTCAACTTCATCTGCCGAATTGAGCAGGTGTACCACGCGATTTTGTTGTAAATTGCCAATCTTAAAATCAGCAAAATAGTCCTGAATGACCTCTTGATCGGTCTTCGAAAACAAGTCGCCAATGGCCTTTCCAACCAATTTTTTGGAGTCGCCTAATAACGTGCCCGATGCTTTATTTGCCTCAAGAATGCGTAGTGTTTGACTATCGATTAGCAAATAGGCTTGATCGGTAATGTTAAACAATTGCGAGTAACGATTTTCAATCGCATGCAAGCGGGTGTAGTCGCGTTCGATTTCCTGCTGCGCCTCTACCAAGCGTTGTTGTAGGGCAGAAATACTACGTAGGTCGCGGCCAATCGCCAGTACCGTTTTTTGTTTGGGCAGGTGAACGGTACTAAATAAAATGGGTAATGATTTTCCATCGGGCAGCAGTTGATTAATTTGCCGCCATTTCTGCGCACCCTCGCTTGAATTGGTGTCCATTAGGGCATGCACTTTTGGATGGCTATCGATTGCAATCGTATCCATCCATTTTTTATTGATCAGACTGCTACTGTCTTCGATACCAATTTTTTCCGCATTCACAACATCGTGAATAGTTCCATTGGTGTCGAGGACAAAAACAACATCGGCAGAGTATGCGACTAAAGATACAGCGGTCTTGATATCTACTGTATCGAGACTGTCATGGGTTTGTGCGGTGAGCGCCATTTATTATTTTTTTAATTACGTTGGGCTGGTAATGAACTGCTGACTTCGATTGTGCTATTTAAAATTCGATTGATCTGATGCAATGCTTCTTCGGGCGTATTGGATTTTATATCGGCCTTAATATGCCCAAATGACATCGAGTCCGAATTATATAGCGATCCCCCGGTGAGTACGATGATTGCTGGGTTTAGCGACTTGTTGCGTATCGACTGAATGAGCATAGGTAGCTGATCGAGTTGATCATAATCGGCAACACTAAGCGCAATCGCAGTCAGGGATTTGCTAGCAACGGTCGTTTCAATGTAGCGCTGGGTCGGCATACTTTCGCTCAGCACATTCCACCCAGCCCAGGTAAAGTAATTCGAAAGTATGAGTGGACCTAGCGTATGGTGCGAGCCAGGCGCAGCACTAACTAAGATCGTGTGCGCAGTGGCTGCGTGCGTGCGGGTTTCCTGAAACAAATGATCTAAGCTGTAGATTAATTTCTGTAAACGACCGGTAGCAATCGTGACTTCAGTAAAACTAAGGCTATCGCTAATCCACTGATCGCCTAACTTGCGTGCAATACGCGGTATTAACTCCAACACAATCGAATCAACGCCCATTCCAAGATTTAATAACTCAGCAATGTACTGCTCCGTTTTTTGAGGACCATCGCGCGTGATGAGCGCGACAAAACTATCCGCACGATCTTCAATGCTTTGCCAGGTGAGGTGTGCAGATGAATGCGGTTTTAATTCAAGCGCGCCGGTTTCCAAAATGGTGTTGAGTAGGCGATCTTCAATCCAATCCCGATTGCCTGTTTGATTCACGCGACCAATCCCCTTCACCATGGCCAGTACCTTGCCGGTATCTAAGGCGGGCGCTTCAGTGGATGGCTGCTGGTTCTCTTTCTTTGCCAACATAAGGGGCTCGTTTGGGATAGGTAAATAAATAAACTTGTTTACAATGTAAAACAAATATTACACTTTTGATAGAATAAGCTGTGAATAAAGATGATATTTAAGGGTAAACCCTTAATATCTTAGGGTAAATACGGTATTTTGTAAATTAAATTAGTCGTAAAGTTTTGTTTACACATTCAATGGAATTGGAAAAGCAAAAACGTGAGTAATTTGACTAAACCCCTCTACACAGCAGATCAGCGCAAACGGCGCAATGAATCTGTGTGGACCTTGGTTCAAGGCATTTTGGCTCCTGTGCAATTCCTCATCTTCATTGTCAGTTTTTGTTTAGTGATTCGTTACCTCTTTACCGGCGATGGCTATGAAATAGCTACGGTATCGATCGTGATTAAAACGATTGCCCTGTATCTCATCATGATTACTGGATCGATTTGGGAAAAGGTTGTTTTTGGTAAATACCTGTTTGCCGAGAGTTTCTTTTGGGAAGATGTCTTTAGCATGCTGGTTCTAGCACTCCATACTGCTTACCTCTATTTCTTATGGAACGGCACACTCAGCGCAAACGAATTAATTTACTTGGCATTGGCTGCATACGTCGCTTACCTGATTAATGCAGCTCAGTTTCTATGGAAGCTGAGGGTGGCGCGGTATGAGGGCGTGTCTGACGAGACGGTTTTGGAAGAAGAGCGCAATATCAGCGGAGGAATGGCCACATGAACGCCATTACGACACCCAACCTAAGCCCAGCGCGTGACGCGAGTCGCGACATTCCAATCATGAAAGAAAAGGGCCAGCGTGAGGTTTTTTGTGGCCTCACTGGCATTATCTGGCTGCATCGCAAAATACAAGATGCGTTTTTCTTGGTGGTTGGGTCCCGTACATGCGCCCATCTGATTCAGTCGGCTGCTGGCGTCATGATTTTTGCTGAGCCCCGGTTTGCAACTGCGATTATTGATGACCGTGATTTAGCCGGTATTGCCGATGCCAATGACGAGCTGGATAAGGTAGTTACTAAATTATTAAGTCGTAGGCCTGATATCAAACTACTTTTTTTGGTTGGCTCATGCCCATCCGAAGTGATTAAGTTGGATTTATCTCGTGCCTCAGAGCGTCTAGGCAAACAGTTTATTCAGCAATGCCGGATCTTAAGTTATTCCGGTAGCGGCATCGAAACAACCTTTACCCAGGGCGAGGACGCCTGTTTAGCCGCCTTAGTGAAGGAATTGCCTAAGTCCAGCGATGGCGGTGTTGGTTCAGTCGATTCGAATACCAAGAATCTCGTGATTGTCGGCTGCTTACCCGATGTTGTAGAAGATCAATTTCGGCGGGTCTTTAATGAACTTGGCATCGAAGAAGTGTCATTCTTCCCGCCACGCCGTAGCAGTGATACCGTCACTGTCAATGCCAATACGCGCTATTTATTGGCCCAGCCTTTCCTTGCTGAAACGGGGCGTTTATTTGATGAGCGCGGAGCCCAGCGTTTGGATGCGCCATTCCCATTTGGTGTAGAGGGAACAAGCCAATGGTTGCAGGCTGCCGCATCCGAGTGGGGCATTTCTGCAGAGGACTTTGAGCGTGTGACTGCTCCTAGAAAGGCTCGTGCGCAATTGGCTTTAGAGCGCTACAAAGCGATTCTGAATCAAAAAACCATTTCCTTTTTCCCCGATTCGCAGCTGGAAATTCCTTTAGCCCGTTTCTTGCACAACGAGATGGGCATGACCTTGCTGGAAGTTGGCACGCCATACTTGCATCGCCAGCATTTGGCTCAAGAACTCGCGCTCTTACCAAGCGATGTTCGCCTAGTAGAAGGGCAAGACGTTGAAAAGCAACTCGATCGTTGCCGAGAAGACAATCCGGACATCGTGGTGTGTGGTTTGGGTTTAGCCAATCCATTAGAAGCGGAAGGAATCACCACCAAGTGGTCGATTGAGCTGGTCTTTAGTCCAGTCCACGGTTACGAGCAAGCAGCTGACTTAGCTGAATTGTTTGCCCGCCCCCTGCAACGCCGTATGAAGCTGGCGGCCTAATATGCAACTGACACTCTGGACCTACGAAGGACCTCCACATGTGGGCGCAATGCGCATTGCCACTGCATTGAAAGACGTGCATTACGTACTGCATTCCCCTCAAGGCGATACCTACGCCGATTTGTTGTTTACGATGATTGAGCGTTCCAAAAAACGCCCCCCCGTAACCTACACCACCTTCCAAGCGCGCGACTTGGGCGGCGATACCGCAGAACTCTTTAAGAATGCAACCCGTGAGGCCTATGCGCGTTTTCAGCCTAAGGCCATGTTGGTTGGTGCTTCTTGTACAGCAGAACTCATTCAAGATGATCCTGCTGGTCTTGCAAAGGCGCTGAACTTACCAATCCCAGTTATTCCACTGGAATTGCCTTCGTATCAGAAAAAAGAAAATTGGGGCGCTGCAGAAACGTTTTATCAGTTGGTGCGTACGCTCTCAGCACCGACCAACAAAGCGCCAGCAGCTAGCTTTGTAGCAGAGCGGGCCGCTGCACGCGCTGCGGGTAAGGCGCCAAGCTGCAATATTTTGGGCGCTACCGCACTCGGATTTAGGCACCGCGATGATGTACATGAGATTCAGAAGTTGTTAGGTGAGTTGGGCATTACGGTCAATGTCACAGCGCCCCTGAATGCTAGCGTGGCAGACATGCAGCGTTTGGGCGAGGCAGACTTCAACGTGGTTCTATATCCTGAAATCGCCGGTGTAGCTGCATCGTGGTTGACGCGGACTTTTGGTCAGCCTACAACTAAAGTCATTCCAATTGGCGTCAATGCCACTACCGAATTTATTGCTGAAGTCGTGGCCCTTGCAGGACTGGATGCCAGCATTGTCGATCGCTACCAGAATAGTCGCGCGCAGTGGTATTCCAAATCGGTTGACTCAACTTATTTAACCGGTAAGCGGGTCTTCATTTTTGGTGATGCCACTCACGTGATTGCTGCTGCCCGTGTTGCTAGCCAAGAAATTGGCTTTGAGGTGGTTGGGCTTGGCACCTATAGCCGTGAGTTTGCCCGCGACGTACGTGAAGCTGCAGCACTCTACGGCGTAGAGGCTTTGATCACCGATGACTATTTGGAAGTAGAGCAAAAGGCCAGTGAGCTGACTCCTGATTTAATGCTCGGTACGCAAATGGAGCGCCACATTGCCAAGCGCCTCGGTATTCCTTGTGCAGTGATTTCAGCACCCATTCATGTTCAAGATTTTCCAGCGCGCTACTCCCCACAAATGGGTTTTGAAGGCGCAAGCGTTTTGTTTGATACCTGGATTCATCCGCTGATGATGGGCTTAGAAGAGCACCTCATCATGATGTTCCGTGAAGATTTTGAGTTTGATGC
>DAIPIK010000071.1:0-6424 GCA_036770845.1 Polynucleobacter sp.
CATAGGGCGGATTGCAGATAATTAAGTCAAAGCGGTTTTCGTCAATGGGGTCGGGCAAGGGATTCCAAAGGTCGCCATGAAACAATTCAATTTGATTGCTTAAGCCATGGCGATCCAAGTTACGTGCCGCCACCGCCAATGCAGGCGCGCTGATATCGCAGGCACTCACATGAATATCCGGGCAAGACAGCGCCAGTAAGACGGCAAGCGAACCATTGCCGGTACATAAATCCAGGGCACGGCCATCGGCAGGCAGCCAAGCCTCAAGCGCTCCTTCGGTAATCAGCTCCGCAATCCACGAGCGGGGAACAATGCTCTGTTCATTGCAATAGAAGGGCACACCCATCAGCCATGCCTCTTCCAAAATATAGGCTAATGGTTTGCGCGTTTGAATACGCTCATTGGCAATGGCAAGCGCAGCGTCATAAAGAGGTTGATCGAGTAGCGCTTGCAGTTGATCTAAAGCATCGCTTGGACTGATCTGAAGTTGTTTACTAATAATCCACAATGCCTCACTCCGGGCATCAATTGCACCGTGCCCATAGCTCAGTTTGGCTTGATCCAGGTGATCAGCAAGCCGATCAATCGATTGTTCTACTGTGGCGATGGTATTGCCTTGCGACTGAGGCTCTGGATCCATGACTTTAGGCGATCAACTGCTCAAGCACGCGCTTGTAAATGTTCTTGAGCGGCACAATGTCTTCGGCACAAACGGATTCATTCACTTTATGGCTCGTCGCATTAATCGGTCCAAATTCCACCACTTGAGAACAGATCTTGGCAATGAAACGACCATCACTCGTACCGCCAGTAGTAGAGAGTTCGGTAATAACACCGGTTTCATCTTGAATCGCTTTGCGTAGCGCACTCGCCAATGCCTCATCTCCGGTGATGAAGGGGCTGCCCCCCAAAACCCAATCAATCGAAAACGTGAGGCCGGCTTCAGTCAGAATGGCCTCGACCCGCTGACGCAATTGCTCGGGCGTACTCTCAGTTGAAAAGCGGAAATTAAAGTCGATGGTGAGTTCGCCCGGAATGACATTATTGGCGCCAGTGCCCGCATGAATATTCGAGATCTGAAAACTCGTCGGTTGAAAGTAGCGATTGCCTTGATCCCATTCGGTGCTCACCAGCGCCTGAATGGCGGGTGCAGATAAATGAATGGGGTTTTCGCCAAGGTGAGGGTAGGCAATGTGCGCTTGGATACCCTTGATGTGTAACTTACCAGACAGGGAACCGCGCCTGCCGTTCTTAATCATGTCACCCAATTGATTAACCGAGGTGGGTTCACCAATCACGCAGTAGTCCAGTCGCTGACCGCGCTCTTTAAGTCGTTCGCACATTACTACGGTGCCATCGTTGGCTGGGCCTTCTTCATCGCTGGTAATTAAAAAAGCAATCGTACCGGCGTGCTCTGGATTGGCGGTGATGAACTCTTCGGTTGCCACTACAAAACCCGCAAGCGAGGTTTTCATATCGGCTGCGCCGCGGCCATACAAATAATCGCCGCGGATGGTGGGGGTAAATGGATCACTCTCCCACTTTTCTAATGGGCCAGTAGGAACCACATCGGTATGACCGGCAAACATCAATACTTTGCCAGCATCACCCTGCGTACCTTTTTTGATGGCCCACAGATTCGTTACTTGAAAGTCGCTTGGACCACCCACCACACTTTCAGTATGAAAGCCCAACTCCTTCAAGCGATCAGCGATTAAGTCCTGGCAACCGCCATCGGCTGGTGTAACCGAACGGCAGGCAATCAGGGCTTTGGTTAATTCAATCGCTGCGCTCATATTAATCGCGCAAGAGCTCGTTAATGGCAGTTTTTGCTCGGGTTTGAGCGTCTACTTTCTTCACGATAATGGCGGCGTATAGGCTGTATTTTCCATCTGCAGAAGGAAGTGAGCCAGGCACCACCACTGAACCAGCAGGTACTCGACCATAATGAATTTGACCGGTTTCGCGATCGTAAATCTTGGTGCTTTGGCCAATAAAGACGCCCATCGACAGCACGCTGTTTTCTTCAATGACGACACCTTCCACTACCTCAGAGCGCGCGCCAATGAAGCAGTTGTCTTCAATGATGACGGGGCCGGCCTGAATCGGCTCTAAAACACCGCCAATACCAACGCCGCCAGATAAATGCACGTTCTTACCAATTTGAGCGCAAGAACCAACGGTTGCCCAGGTGTCGACCATCGTGCCTTCACCGACGTATGCGCCAATATTGACGTAGGAAGGCATCAAAACCGCATTCTTACCAATAAAGGAGCCCCGGCGGGCAACGGCTGGGGGTACGACCCGAAAGCCACCCTCGATGAAATCTGCCTCGGTCCAGTTCTCAAACTTACTGGGTACTTTGTCGTAAAACTGGGTAAAGCCACCGGCAGGCATGACTTTATTGTCTTCTAAGCGGAAGGACAATAAGACTGCCTTTTTAACCCATTGATTGACTTCCCATTGCCCAACGGAACGACGCTCGGCAACGCGAATGCGCCCCCGATTAAGGCCGTCAATAACGGCACTGACGGCGTTGCGGATTTCGGTGGAAATGTCCCCTGCGGACAGGTTAGCTCGGTTGTCCCAGGCTTGTTCGATAACGCTTTGTGGTGATTGGCTCATGCTTTTTAGATAACTATCAGATTGTTAAGGGGTTTTAGCCCTAAATGGCGAAACTTCATTATATCGGTGGAGAAAATTCCGGTGTGAGGCTTTGTTAACTTGCTATCATCTAAATCACGGAATTTACCCCCTTTTTCTTGAACCAGTCAGACTTTTTTACCCCGCAAAGCGCCCTGTGCAACTCAAATCAATCAAACTTTCTGGCTTTAAGTCATTCGTCGATCCAACCCATTTTGAGCTACCAGGCCAACTGATTGGTGTAGTTGGGCCCAATGGATGCGGAAAGTCCAACATTATCGATGCCGTTCGCTGGGTTTTGGGCGAATCGCGGGCCAGCGAGTTGCGCGGCGAATCAATGCAGGATGTGATTTTTAATGGCTCGGGATTGCGTAAGCCATCGGGTCGCGCCAGCGTTGAATTGCTGTTTGACAATGCTGATGGCCGCGCACACGGACAATGGAGTGCATTTGCTGAGCTTGCAGTAAAACGAGTACTCACCCGCGATGGCAACTCCAGCTATTACGTCAATAACCAGGTTGTGCGCCGTAAAGACATTCAGGATATTTTCCTCGGCACCGGCATGGGGCCACGCGGTTACGCGATTATTGGTCAAGGCACGATTAATCGCATTTTGGAATCCAAGCCAGAAGAGCTGCGGGTGTTTTTAGAAGAGGCTGCAGGCGTTTCAAAATACAAAGAACGCCGCAAAGAAACTGCCTCACGCCTTGAAGATACACAAGAGAATTTAGTACGCGTACAAGACATCTTGCGCGAGTTGGAAAAGCAACTTGAGCGCCTGGAGAGTCAGGCTACAGTTGCAGAGCGTCACAACCTATTGCAAGTAGAAATGAAGTCACAGCAGCAATTGCTGTGGTTCGTGCGTCAAACAGAAGCCGGCAAAGAACAAGAGCGCCATGCCAACGGCATCCGCGATACGCAAGTCCAGCTCGAAGAGCAGACCGCAAAATTACGCCATGCCGAAGCTGAACTTGAGGCAATGCGCACGCAGCAGTACGCCTTGCAAGATAAAGTATCCGAAGCACAAGGGGAGCTTTATCAAACGAATGCCGATGTTACTCAGGTTGAAGCAGAAATTCGGTATGTGCAGGAAGCGCGTCAGCGTTTACAGCAGCAAATCCAAGATCTACAGTCGCAACTGCAGCGTTGGACTGTTCAAGAGACCGATGCAGCGCAGGCACAGCGTTCTGCCGAGCAGGAGTTAAGTCTCGCAGCAGAACAAGAAAGCAATTTACAAGCCCAACTCGCCAGTTTGCAAGAGCAGTTACCTGGGCGCGAAGAGGCATACCAAGCAGCGGTTGCAAAGTTAAATGCTGCGCGCGACAGCGTTGCCGCAATTGATCAACGCTTAGCTAGCCTGTCCGAGCGTGCAAAAGCGATTGCCTTGCAGCTGGAAGAGTCTGGGGCGCGTCAAGCGCGCTTAGAGACCGAATTGGCTGGAATGCGAAAGCCTGACGCGACTGCCTTGCAGATGGCGCTCGATCGCCAAGTGATGGCGCAGCGTAAGGTCGAAGAAACTAAATCCCGCGCTTTAGAGATGCAGCAGCGTGTGCCAGCAGCCGATGAGGCGCGCAACCGGGCGCAGCAGCAAATACAGTCAGCCAATCAGGATTTAGCTCAAACCGAAGCCAAGCTTACCGCCCTAACCGCGCTGCAAGCCAGTGTGCAGGCACAAGGCAAGATCGGACCATGGCTTGAAAGTAAGGGCCTTAAGGAAAGCAAGCGTTTATGGCAAGACCTCAAGGTCGAGAGCGGCTGGGAAACGGCCCTTGAATCGGTTTTGCGTGAGCGGCTTGCTGCGGTCACCGGTAAAAATGCACAAGAGGCAGTTGCTTTAGCGAAGGACGCGCCGCCGAGTCGCCTGGCCATCTTATTGGCCGACGAATTACCCGCATCACAGATTAATGCGCCTGCGGAGTTCACCTTATTACTGTCGCGCATTCAGAGTGCGGGCGCGCCGCGTGTGATGCAAGTCTTGCAAGAGTGGCTCGGTACAGTCTTTATTGCCAATAACTTAGAAGACGCACTGCATCGCCGTGACAAGTTACCGGCAGGCGCAACATTAGTGACCCAAGAAGGTCATTTAGTTAGCCGGGTAGGTGTACAACTCTATGCTGCCGACTCAGAACAATCGGGCATGTTGGCGCGCGCTCAAGAAATGGCGAGCCTAGAGAAGCAGTTAAAGGCGCAGCGTTTAATTCAGAGTGAGTTGCAAGGTGAGCTTGATCAATGTGCCGCTAACTACCAGGCTGCTCATCAAGCTGCCGAGCAGTCGCGTATCAATGCCGAGCATGCCGTTCAGGAAGCACATGGATTTGAAGTAGAGCAGATGCAGCTCACGCAAGCAGAAGAGCAATACAGTCAGCGCGCTGCACAAATTCAGTCGGAGTTGGCTGAAATTAGCGGGCAGCAGGAGCAGCACAACAGCAATCGCGCGCAATCGCAGGCAGAATTGGATCAAGCACAGGCCGATAAAGAGCGACTGCATCTCGAGCTAGAGAATGCGCAATCGAATCTAGCGCTGACCAGTGACGAGCGCGAGACTTTGCGCACGAACTTGCGCACTGCGGAGATGGCGGCCCAAGAAGCTGCCTTTGCCACCCGTTCATTGCAGCAGCGCATTGCTGATTTGCAGCGCGATCAAAGTACGGCACGCGATCAAATCATCGAGATTCAGGATAAGTACGCTGCATGCGAGCAAGAGCTTGCGGCCCTTAGTGATGAAGCAGCCCAAGAAAATCTGCAGGGACTACTGGTGGTTCGTGCCGAGCGCGAAGCGGCATTAGCAAATGCCCGTACTGAACAAGACGCCATGTTGCACCAATTGCGCGAGGCGGACGAAGGACGACTCTTGATTGAGCGCAGCTTGCAGCCGATGCGCGACAAAGTCATGGACCTACAACTGCGTGAGCAAGCTGCTCGCCTCAACTTTGAACAATTTGCAACTTTGCTTGCGGATGCAGAGGCCGATCTCATTAGCCTCGAAACCCGTTTCAGTAGTGATCTCAAAGTAGGGCATTTGCAAAGCGAGGTCAATCGCTTGAATAGCGAAATTCAGTCGCTTGGCCCGGTCAATATGGCCGCGCTGGATGAGTTAGCCAGTTCGCGCGAGCGCAAATCATTCCTAGATGCGCAATCGGCTGACCTGAACGAGGCGATGCAAACTTTAACCGACGCGATTGCAAAGATTGATGCGGAGACGCGTGATTTATTGCAAGGTACCTTCGATCAAGTCAATGGCCATTTTGGGCGCCTCTTTCCTGAATTGTTTGGCGGCGGTCATGCTGAGCTCGTGATGACGGGCGAAGAAATCCTAGATTCAGGCGTGCAAGTGATGGCGCAACCACCTGGCAAGAAAAATAGTACGATTTACCTGCTATCGGGTGGGGAAAAGGCCTTAACCGCAATTGCCCTCGTATTCTCCTTATTCTTGCTGAACCCAGCACCATTTTGCTTGCTTGATGAGGTCGATGCACCACTCGATGATGCCAATACATTGCGCTACTCAGAGATGGTTGCTAGGATGTCTGCTAAGACGCAGTTTGTCTTTATCTCACACAACAAGATCACTATGGAAATTGCCCACCAATTGATTGGCGTCACCATGCAGGAGCAGGGTGTATCGCGTATTGTGGCTGTCGATATTGCCTCTGCGGTATCGATGGTTGAGGCCGCCTAAATGGGACTCGAGCAAATCACAGCGACGCTGGGTTTGTCGGAGTTGCAATTTGCCTTAGGCCTGATTGGTATTTTCCTCGTGGTCTTGGTGGCAATTGTTAAT
>DAIPIK010000072.1:0-6377 GCA_036770845.1 Polynucleobacter sp.
GGCCTATTTTTGCTGGGTTATGGCCTTTGCCGTTTCTTGGTTGAGTTTGCGCGCGAGCCAGATGCCTTCCTAGGCCTACTAGGACTGGGCCTTTCAATGGGGCAATGGTTATCTATCCCTATGATTTTATTCGGTATTTACTTACTTAAGCGCAAATCAGTCGATAATTTTCATTAACTGCATCTAAAAATATCTTTTTTTCTATCATTTGTTGCTAAGATCCTAGAAAGTCGCTTATTTCGCTGAAATACCAGTTGTTGTTGTAAAAATCCCTGCTGTTTAGGCGAATTGATCCGAAAAATCCATTTTTGACCCTGTGTAACCTAAGGATGCTTCATGCTGGAGTTAATCACCAAAACCCGCCATTTATCCAAAGCGCTGAGTGCAGTACAGCGTTTAACATCTGAGCGTGGGGAATCCAATGCGGTGAGTATGGCCAACGACGTGATCGATAACTACCGCAAGCTCACCAAAGACCAGCACCTTAAATTTTTTACCGCTTTGATTGAAAAACTCAGCCCCAATCCGGCAGAGGTCATGGCGGCATCGCAAGCCTTTGCAGCAGAAGCCAATGCCCGTAATTACATTCGTTTGCAAAAAGTATCAGAGTCACCTCGCCAAGAATTTATGCGTCGCTTAAATCGCGGGCTGAATGGCACGGCCGCCGTTGTCGAAATGCGCCGTGATTTATTGCAACTCTTAGACAAAAAACCGGAACTGGCGGCGGTGGATTTTGATATGCGCCATCTACTGTCCTCTTGGTTTAATCCTGGATTTTTAAAAATGCACCGGGTTGACTGGAAGTCACCAGCCGAGGTGTTAGAAAAGCTAATCCAGCATGAGGCAGTTCATGCGATTGATGGCTGGGATGACTTGCGCCGTCGTTTGCAGCCCGACCGGCGCTGCTTCGCCTTCTTTCATCCCCAGTTGCCCAATGAGCCATTGATCTTTGTGGAGGTAGCGCTACTGCCCGAAGTGCCACTGGCCATTGGCCCGCTGGTGGATAAAAAAGCCGAGACAGTAACTCAGGCGCAGCAGTATAAGGTGGCGGTGTTTTATTCCATCAGCAACTGCGAGCCCGGTTTGCGCGGCGTCTCGATGGGTAACTTTTTAATTAAGCGGGTTGCCGAGCAGCTGCACCAAGAGTTCCCAAGCCTCAAAACCTTTATTACGCTCTCGCCTGTTCCTGGATTAATCGAATGGATTGCTGCGGGCGCTAATTTAGGCGATGGCGTGCCGCTGGATCGCCTAAAGCCTGCTTTAAAGATCAAGCGAGATCAGGCGTTGCAGGCTTTGGGCCTGAATGCACACTCCTGGGCTGAGCGTTTAAGTAGTGGCTGGCATCCTGACAATGCCTCAGCAAAGGAGAAGGAGGCATTGCTCTGCCTTACCGCTATTTACTTGGGGCTTGCCTCTACTGGGCGCGAGGGTAATCCAGTGGCCAAGTTCCATTTGGGTAATGGCGCTAAGCTGCACCTCATTAATTGGGCTGGGGATTTGTCACGTAAGGGCTTGCGTCAATCTGCCGGCATTATGGTCAATTACCTGTATGACCTTTCTAGTGTGGAAGAGAATCATGAGCGCTTTGTGAACGGGGAAATCATGTATTCCAGGGCGGTAGCCAAGCTCATGAGTACTTAAGCTCAGTATTACCTGCTAGACCGTAAAATGAAGTTTTAGCTGCCCAGAAAATCCTGGGTTAGGGCATTACACCAATCAATTGTTTGTTGTGGGGTTGTCATGAATTTGTATTCAGTATTAGAAAACGGGTTTCCAAACGATCGCCAGTCTTGCGCCTTAGAAACGCACGATGGTTTGTATTACTCCTGGAGCGATCTGGAGCGTGCCACGGCGATGATGGCGAACTTACTCCAAGGATTGGGTATACCGAAGGGCTCCCGCGTTGCGGTTCAGGTTGAAAAATCACCTGAAGCTCTGTTTTTGTATTTGGCCACCATCAAGGCCGGCTATGTTTACCTGCCACTGAACACTGCATACCAAGCTGCCGAGATCGAATACTTTATACAGAATGCTGAACCCGCAGTAATGGTTTGCAGCAGCAAGAATTTTTCTTGGGTATCGAAGATTGCCTTTAAGTCAGGCACCCAGCACGTCTTTACCCTCGATGACAATCGCACCGGAACCCTGTTAGATCGTGCCGCCGTGCAAAGTGATCGTTTTAAAACTGTCGCTTGTGGCGACGATGATCTGGCTGCGATTCTGTATACATCAGGCACTACGGGCCGCAGTAAAGGCGCCATGCTCACGCATAAAAACCTGAGTAGCAATGCCCTCGTCTTGCAGAAATTTTGGGGCTGGAAAAAAGGCGATGTGTTGTTGCATGCCTTGCCGATTTTTCATGTGCACGGACTATTTGTTGCAGCCCATGGCGCTTTAATCAACGGTAGCAAAATGATTTGGCTCCCTCGCCTCGATACCGCAGCATTGATTCAGAACATGCCGCGTTCGACCGTGATGATGGGTGTACCTACTTTCTATGTTCGTCTTTTAGCCGATAAAAACTTTACCAAGGATGCATGCCGTAATATGCGCCTCTTTGTATCTGGATCGGCGCCACTCCTAACCGAGACATTTAATACCTTTAAAGACTTAACTGGTGAAACCATTCTTGAGCGTTATGGCATGAGTGAAACCGTGATGTTGGTTTCGAATCCGTACAAAGGCGCGCGCGTTGGGGGCTCGGTTGGTTTGCCGCTCACCGGTGTGAAAGTCCGCGTGGTGAATGAAAACAATAAGCCATGCGCAGTGAACGAGATTGGCAGTATTCAGGTTAAAGGGCCTAATGTATTTAAGGGCTACTGGCGCATGCCAGAAAAAACGGCGGAGGAATTTACTGCCGATGGCTGGTTTAAAACCGGCGATGTTGGTCGTTTCGGCGGCGTAGCCAATGGCGCTAAAGTGCCAGATACCTATTTGTGCATTGTCGGTCGCAGCAAGGACTTAATTATTTCGGGTGGCTATAACGTCTATCCAAAAGAAATTGAAAGTTTTATTGACGACATGGATGGCGTTGATGAGAGTGCGGTGATTGGTGTGCCCCATCCGGATTTTGGTGAGGCGGTCATGGCCATTGTGGTTGCAAAGCCAGGCGCCAAGCTGGATTCGAAAGCCATGATTGATGCACTAAAGGGACAAATTGCGAATTTCAAAGTGCCTAAGCGCATTGAAATCGTTTCGGATTTGCCGCGTAATGCGATGGGCAAGGTGCAAAAAAATATTCTGCGTCAGCAATACACCGCGTAAGTTAATTACATGCCAAAGGCTTTGCGACTTTCATTAAACATGAAGGCCGCAAGGAAAAACAGCATGACGCCAAACACCCGCTTGAGGTTTGCGGTATTCATGCTTCGAGCCATTTTGGCGCCCAGCGGTGCAGTAAATATACTCGCTGCAACAATGCAAGCAACGGCTGGTAAGTAGATGTAGCCCAGCGAGCCTGGCGGTAAACCCGGATGGTTCCAACTACCCACTATGTAACCAATGGTGGCGGCTACGGCAATTGGAAAGCCTAGACCCGAGGCGGATGCCATCGCTGTATGCGTACTAATGTTGCACCAAATCATGAAGGGGACTGTGACAAATGCGCCGCCTGCGCCCAGAAGGCTCGATAAAGCGCCCGCAAAAGCACCAAATGAAAAGAGACCAACTTTGCCGGGTAGCTGTCGTCCTGGCTTAGGTTTTTTATTAATAAACATCTGGATCGAGGTGTAAACAATAAAGATTGCGAAAAACAAGGAGAGCCAGCTGGTTGGAAAGGCATCAAACAATTCGCTGCCACCAATGAGGCCGCCTACAACAATGCCTGGGCTTAGCGCAATGACGAGTTTCCAGTCAATCGTGCCGTGTTTGTGATGGGCACGAATCGCCGATAGCGAGGTAAATAAAATAGAGGCCATGCCAGTAGCAATGGCCATATGAACAATAATGCTCTGATCAAATTGCTGATGATTAAAGACAATAATCATGAAGGGTACGAGAATCATTCCCCCGCCGATGCCAAGCATGCCAGCTAACACGCCAGACACAGCTCCGCATGCAAGCAAAATAAGAATATCGATTAATTCCAAACTGAATTCCCCGCCTTAGCCGCTAGGCCCTTATCCTGAACCCTCGGGTTCAAGGTGGAGCGGCCGCCATGCTTCGGGTGCACTAAGCAGCGCAGGGAGTGAACAGCTCGAGGCTGCCACTGTACGGTTGCGAAACGCTCACGCCCACATTGCAAAGATCGCTCCGTATGCTTGCGCATCGGTTCAAAGATCTATTGGCCTTGGCGAGCCAGGCAGGGAAAGGGTTTGTAGTAATGCATCTACTTGTAACTCGAGGCCTTTGATTTCAGCTTCGAGCCGGGCTATCTCATCTGGGTGGATTGCAGCGGACTGCGTTGATAAGTGTGCAGCAGTATCTGCAGCCAAGCGTTTACTTGAAATCAGATCGCCAGCAAGCTTAAGGGCTGCCATCATGGTTGCGCGCTCGATGCTACGGTTACCTCCGGTAATCGCTAGCTGAATTTGTTCGTCAACCAGGGTGCAAGCCTCGCGCAAAAGGGGTTCATGTTCGGCGGTGGTAGCCAGCGTGATTTTTTGGCCTGCGAGCGTGACCTCAATGCGTTGTTGGCTCATGATCATCGCCTGAAATAGTTGGATTAGGTTCGTCCGTAGCGAGCAAGTTGAGTTGCCGTGTATCGGTTTGCTCGGGTAGACGGCTCAAAATGTGTTGGATGCGGTTTTGCGCATCCGCTATCTTGGTTTCGAGCCGCGCGCGATCTTGGCGGGCCTCTTCCATGGCTTTTGTAGCCAGGGTGAGTTTGTCTTTTAGCCGAGCTATCGCTTGGTTTAAATCACTCAAGGAAGACTCGGGGGAGTGGGATGCATCGCTCATTGCTATATTGTAGCCCCTGAATTTGGCTGTGTGCAGCGCTCAATTACCAGACTGACTAGCGAGCCAGGGCGACCCAGCGATTGCCTAGCTTGGCTAGCTCAATACGGCCATCAAATAGATCAATCAGAGCCTGATGGGTTAGTGGATCATCACTTTTGCCTTGGTGATGCAGCCCTTTGTTACCTAAAAGAATCAGGTTGTCGGCCTGCAAGGCAAACTGAATTTCATGCAAAACAGTGATGCTGGTTTTGTCCTGACCAGACAGTGCGCTTTGCCATTGCAGCCAATCGGCTTGATGCGGTGGATCTAGATTAGCGATCGGTTCATCCATCAGGAGGATATCGGCTTGAACAGCAAAGAGCCTGGCCAGTAAAACACGCTGACGCTCGCCCCCCGACAACTGACTAAAAAAGCGCTCGCGTAAGTCCCACACCCCCGTTTGACGCATTGCTTGTTCAACCATAAGGTGGTCTTGGGTACTTGGAATGGAGAGCCAGTTTTGATGGGGTAATCGACCTAGCATCGCAATGTCATATACCCGCAGACCAAAATCAAGGCCATCTGGTATCGACGTTGCCTGCTCAAGCCAAGCAATCTGTTGCGCGCGCGTCTTGATTGCAATCGAGCGAAGCTCTGCTCCCCCAATCTGAATCGAGCCTTCATACGGCAAGAGTCCAGCTAAGGCTTGAACTAGTGTGGACTTGCCAGCTCCGTTCGGGCCAACAATGCTTGTCCACTCACCCCCAGGAATAGCGAGATTGATGTTTTGCAAAATAACGGTGTTATTTCGGGACAAAGACACATTGCGTAGCTCTATTTGGTTCATGTACTTATCCCCAAAGTCTGACGCCGAAGCAATAGCAATAAATAAGAACCCCCCAGTACTGCAGTAACAATTCCAACGGGAAGCTCCAGGGGTGCTAAGACCGTACGCGCCAGTAAATCGGATGCCAGCAATAAGATGCCACCCGCTAAGCTAGACATCAGTAGATGCATGCGTTGGGAGCCGCTCGCAAAGCGCCGAACCAGGTGTGGCGCTGCAAGACCAATAAATGCGATCAGCCCAGTTTGCGCGACGGCAGCGCCTGTAGCCAGTGCGAGAACGGCAATTAAACCCAGACGCATATTATCAATCGGAAGACCAAGTGTTCTGGCTGTACTTTCGCCAAGGCTAAGGGCATTTAAGGCCGTACTCAAGAGTAGTGCGATTGCGATACACGCAAGCCAAACCAAGAGCATGAGCGAGACGCCATGCCAATCCAGCAGGCTGGTATTGCCCAGCATGAATGCCTGAAAGCGTTGATAGAGATCGGGACGAACAAAGGTAAAGAGCGCGTTACCGGCACCAAGGATGACGCTAATCACGACGCCCGATAGCAACAGTCGTAAGGAGCTGCGATATCCGCCAGCCAGAATGAGCGCCGCAACAACACCCACGAGTGCGCCAATAAAAGCGCCACTGTTCAGTCCAATCAAAT
>DAIPIK010000073.1:0-6361 GCA_036770845.1 Polynucleobacter sp.
AAGCCAAAGGAGCTTTTCCTGGAAAAGCATGCCCTGCTGGAGCTTTTGTATCAGCGGACTGGACATACCCTGCATAGAGTCGTCTTTGCGGTTTTTCTGTTGTGGAAACTGCTCGGAAAGGCGATGGGCATCCGCTTCATAGGAATGGCGATTCATGGTCTGGCTCTCAGGTATGGAAGAAGTGTTACGGGAGGGATGACCGATAGCGGGGTCATCTCCTAATTCACTCAAAATGGCATTAAAAGAGTCGGAGGAAATGGATCGTTTCGGCACGCCATGATTTTTGCTGATCGCATATCCATGCGCTATCGGGAAAAGGCAGCTTTTGTGTCGGCTAAATCTGATTTACAGAGGGATAAGCGGCCGACATATAATCCATATATGGCGATCTCCCCTAAAGACAAGCCACCAGTCAAGCCATCGCTCAAGCGCTCGCCTGACGGTCGGTCTTACCGTCCGCACCCTGATAATGTGTCGCTATCGAGCACTATTCGTGGGCCGCTGATTAAGGCCTTGCTGGTCTTTGCATTAGCAGGTGGGTTGATGGTAACGATGTTGATTGCCTACGCATTCATTATCGCAATTCCGAATTTGCCGCCAATATCAGCTTTGGTTGACTACAAACCGAAAGAGCCCCTGCGTGTTTTTACAGCCGATAAAGTTTTAATTGGAGAGTTTGGTGAAGAGCGCCGCACCGTAGTCCCATTGTCCGAGATTCCCTTGCAGATGCGCAATGCCGTATTGGCAATTGAAGACGATCGCTTTTATTCCCATGGCGGCGTCGACTATTTGGGTGTTTTGCGGGCAAGCTTAGCGAATTTACGCGGCCGCCTTTCTCAGGGTGCATCCACCATCACCATGCAGGTGGCGCGCAATTTCTTTTTAGGCAATGAAAAAACATTTAGCCGAAAAATTTATGAAGTATTACTGGCTTGGGAAATTGAATCTAAATTATCGAAAGATAAGATTCTAGAAATTTACATGAACCAGATTTTCTTGGGTCAGCGGGCATATGGATTTTCAAGTGCAGCGCAAATTTACTTTGGCAAAGACCTGAAAAGTTTAACCATTGCAGAATCTGCCATGTTGGCCGGTTTACCTAAAGCACCTTCAGCCTATAACCCAGTTAGCAATTTCCGGCGCGCCAAGATTCGTCAAGAATACATTTTGCAGCGCATGCGTGATTTAGCCTACATTACACCAGAGCAATATCAGGTGGCAATGGCAGAGCAGTTACGAGTGCGCGGCCTTGGTAATGAGTTCTCGACACGCGCAGACTTTGCTGCAGAGATGGTGCGTCAATTATTGTTTAGTCAATATGGCGAAGCCATTTACTCTCAAGGCTTAAGCGTCTATACCACCCTGCTTAAAGCGGATCAGGATGCTGCATATGCAGCGGTGCGCCGCGGTATTTTTGATTATGACTTACGGCACGCTTACCGTGGCCCTGAGGGCTTCATTGATTTACCTGAAGATGAGCTCAAGCGGCAACGCGCAATTGACATAGCCTTGCTGGATTACCCCCCATTGGATGAGTTGCAATCAGGTGTCGTTTTGGAAGTGAAGCCAAAAGAGTTGCAGATCATGATTGCAACAGGTGATGTGATCTCCATTAAGGGTGATGGTTTAAAGTTGGCGTCGGCATCCCTAACTGACAATTCACAACCCAAAAAACGGTTACGTCCTGGTGCGGTAGTTCGCCTTCTGTCCGACAGTGGTATCTGGAAGTTAGCCCAGCTACCGCAAGTCGAGGCAGCGTTTGTTGCTTTAGATGCAGAGAGTGGTGCAATTCTCTCCTTGGTTGGTGGGTTTGATTTTCGGCGCAACCAATTCAATCACGTCACCCAGGCGCAACGTCAACCCGGCTCTGCTTTTAAGCCTTTCATATACGCCGCCGCAATTGAAAAAGGATTTACCCCTAGTACCTCAGTCAATGATGCACCTTTGTCCATTGGCAGCTTGGAGACTGGCAGTCAAGCATGGGAACCAAAAAACTACGATGGTAAGTTCGACGGTTTTATGCCGCTGCGAACGGCACTCGCTAAGTCTAAAAACTTAGTGTCGGTTCGAGTGATACGCAAAATTGGCCCATCGTATGCACAAGACTTCATTCAGCGTTTTGGATTTGAGCCGGAGAAACACCCACCCTATTTAACAATGGCACTAGGCGCTGGATCGGTCACGCCCTTACAAATGGCAACAGCGTATAGCGTGTTCGCCAATGGCGGATACCGCGTGGATCCTTTTCTGATCAGTAAGATGGTTGATTCAAAGGGCGCCGTTCTCTTTGAGGCCCAGCCCGTGCGCGCCAGCGTTGACGCGACCCGAGTACTCGATGCGCGCACTGCCTTTGTGATGGACAGCATGTTGCAAGAAGTAACGAAGACAGGAACAGCGGCCAGTGCAAGAGGCAAATTAGGCCGTACTGATTTGGCTGGCAAGACTGGAACCACGAATGACTCTCATGATGCCTGGTTTGCAGGCTACAACGCGGATGTGGTTGCTGTGGCGTGGATTGGGTTTGATCGGCCGCGCAGTCTTGGTGATCGCGAAACGGGGGGTGGATTAGCGCTGCCGGTGTGGACCTCATTTATGGCAACCGCACTGAAGGGTAAGCCTGAACAGTCTAGATTAGTTCCAGCGGGCGTTGTGCAGTCCGGTGGCGATTGGTTTATTCCCGACTTTGCCCCGCCGGGTGGTATGAGTACGGTTAACTAGGTAGGCCGGTGTAATGGCTCGCCAGGCGCGTATTGTTATTCCGGGTCAGGCAATGCATGTGTTGGTGCGCGGAAACAATCGCGAGATCCTTTTTCATGAGCCGGCTGATTACACCGTTTACCTCGATTGGCTGCGCACTGCAGCCACCCAATTTTCGGTAGCAGTTCATGCTTACGCATTGATGCCCAATCATGTCCATTTACTCCTTAGTCCCAAAGAATCCGAGTCGCTAGCGAAGTTAATGCAATCTTTAGGGCGGCGGTATGCGCAATTTTTTAATCAAAAGCATGGGCGTACTGGAACAATCTGGGAGGGCCGTTATCGTTCTTCCATCATTGACCCCGACTACATTCTGCGGTGCCAGCGTTACATTGAGCTCAATCCAGTTCGAAGCGGGCTGGAATCCCGGCCCGCCGATTACCCTTGGACGAGTTATGCCAGTCACATCGGCGGAAAGGCCGAAGCATGGTTACAAGACCACCCGCGGTTTTGGGGTCTTGGAAACACCCCGTTTGAGCGTCAAATGGCCTGGTCAGACTTTGTCAAAGAGGGCGCTCCCCACTGGGAGGACCGCGCAATTACCGAAGCTTTACTGCGGTCAAAGCCATGGGTAAGTCCAGAGTATGCAAAAACCCTCTTTAAAGGGGATCTGGAGGCAATGCAGATTCGTGCACGTGGACGCCCGATAAAAAAACAGCCCCCCACAATGCAGCTGACCTAAACGGCAGGGGCATTACCCAAAAGGGCGGTGATGATCCCTCAAGATTTGACTCTGTCCCTATTAAAAGAATTATTCGTGTAGGCTTGCCTATTTAAATGGGACAGAGTCAATTAAAATGATTGCACTTAAGGGGGTATTCCCCTATATTTGATCTCCCACGCGCTTTAGCGCCTTTTTTGCGCCGTTATCGAGACACACTATGAATAGCAAAATCACCCAAAATAATTCAGATACTCAATTAGTAGAGGCTGAAATAATCCGCCCAATCGCACAGGGCTTGTACGATCCGGCAAATGAGCACGATGCATGTGGCGTAGGCTTTGTTGCGCACATCAAAGGTAAAAAATCCCACGCGATTGTGACGCAGGGTTTGCAGATCTTAGAAAACTTAGATCACCGCGGCGCCGTTGGTGCTGATCCACTGATGGGTGATGGTGCCGGTATTTTGATCCAAGTGCCCGATCTCTTGTATCGCGAGGAAATGGCAAAACAAGGCATCACACTACCCCCGTTTGGTGAATACGGTGTGGGCATGATCTTCTTGCCAAAAGAGAGTGCATCGCGTTTGGCCTGTGAACAAGAGCTGGAAAGAACAGTTCGCCTGGAAGGTCAAGTAGTACTCGGATGGCGCGATGTACCAATAGATACGAAGTTACCAATGTCACCAACGGTACAAAAGACCGAGCCATTCATTCGCCAAATTTTCATTGGGCGCGGACGCGACATCATGACGACCGATGCCTTAGAGCGCAAGTTATACGTCATCCGTAAAACTGCGAGTCACGCGATTCAAGATTTGCACTTAAAGCATGGGAAGGAATATTTTGTCGCATCCATGTCAGCACGCACCATTGTTTACAAAGGGCTGCTGCTGGCAAACCAAGTTGGCGCCTACTATTTAGACTTACAAGACCAGCGCTGTGTTTCTGCTTTGGCTTTAGTGCATCAGCGTTTTTCAACCAACACCTTCCCCGCATGGGAGTTGGCCCACCCTTATCGCATGATTGCGCACAACGGCGAAATCAATACCGTAAAAGGAAACGTCAATTGGGTGAATGCACGCACGGGGGCAATTAGCTCACCGGTATTGGGCGACGATTTACAAAAATTATGGCCATTAATTTATCCTGGCCAATCCGATACAGCCTGCTTTGATAACTGCTTAGAGCTATTGGTCATGGCCGGATACCCCTTAGCGCAAGCCATGATGATGATGATTCCAGAAGCATGGGAACAGCACACCTTAATGGATGAGAACCGCCGTGCCTTTTATGAATACCATGCGGCAATGATGGAGCCCTGGGATGGACCAGCCGCCATGGCATTTACCGATGGCCGTCAAATTGGCGCGACGCTTGATCGCAATGGGTTGCGTCCAGCACGCTATTACGTTACCGACGATGACCTCGTCATCATGGGCTCTGAGGCAGGCGTTCTACCGATACCAGAAAATAAGATTGTTCAGAAGTGGCGCTTGCAGCCCGGCAAGATGTTCATGATTGATATGGAGCAAGGCCGCATCATTGATGACGTCGAACTCAAAAATGCGGTATCGAAAGCCAAGCCATATAAGAGCTGGATTGACGCCGTACGCGTTAAGTTGGATGAAGTCGATTTATCCAAAAAAGACAGCGTGGATGAACAGGTTCACATACGACCCGCAGCAAAGCTATTGGATCGCCAGCAGGCATTTGGCTACAGCCAAGAAGACCTTAAGTATTTAATGGCGCCAATGGCCTTAGCAGGCGAAGAGGCAATCGGTTCGATGGGTAACGATAGCCCCTTGGCTGTTTTGTCCAATAAAGACAAATCCCTCTACAACTACTTTAAGCAATTGTTCGCTCAGGTTACGAATCCCCCAATCGATCCGATTCGGGAAAACATGGTGATGTCCTTGGTCTCGTTTGTGGGACCAAAGCCCAACTTGCTAGACACCAACAACATCAATCCCCCAATGCGGCTAGAAGTAAGCCAGCCCATTTTGGATTTTGAAGAGATGGCGAAGATTCGCCACATAGAGCACTACACCAATGGCAAATTCCGTACCTACGAATTAGACATCTGCTATCCAGTCGCTTGGGGCAAAGAAGGCATTGAGGCACGCCTAGCGTCTTTGTGCGCGGAGGCTGCGGATGCAGTCAGCCTCGGCTTCAATATTGTCCTGATCAGCGATCGTCAGGTGGATGAGAAGCATGTAGCTATTCCAGCCCTATTGGCGACGTCTGCCATTCATCAGCATTTGGTTGCCAAAGGTTTGCGTACCAGCGTTGGCCTAGTGGTAGAGACCGGTAGCGCGCGCGAGACCCACCACTTTGCATTGTTAGCGGGCTATGGCGCAGAAGCCATTCACCCCTTCTTAGCAATGGAGACCTTAGCAGAAATGGCAAAAGGCTTGCCCGGCGATTTATCGCCCGAAAAAGCGATCAAGAATTACGTCAAAGCCGTTGGCAAAGGCCTGCAAAAAGTAATGTCCAAAATGGGCATCTCAACCTATATGTCGTATACCGGTTCACAAATTTTTGAGGCCATTGGACTCAATCAGGAAGTGATTCAGAAATACTTTAAAAATACACCATCAAATGTGGGCGGTATTGGCGTGTTTGAAATTGCCGAAGAAGCGCTGCACATGCATCAGCAAGCATTTGGAAACGACCCTGTGTTGAGCAATATGCTGGAGGCAGGCGGTGAGTATGCCTATCGTGTTCGCGGTGAAAACCACATGTGGACGCCAGATACCATTGCAAAGCTGCAGCATGCAACGCGCACTGGATCGGATAAGGGCTACCAGACATACAAAGAGTACGCCAACATCATTAATGATCAAAGCAAGCGTCAGATGACTTTGCGCGGCCTATTTGAATTTAAGGTGGATCCCGCTAAAGCCATTCCGCTCGATGAAGTGGAGCCTGCTAAAGAGATCGT
>DAIPIK010000074.1:0-4036 GCA_036770845.1 Polynucleobacter sp.
TTGGGAATGCGTTGGTTGATTTCTTTAATGCGGGTGATGGCCAAAATATCGCCCGTTGGCTTCTTGGTAAATTTGTATGCGCCATGGCTTGTGCCAATCGCAATAGCCAAGGCATCGCATTGCGTAGCGCGTACAAAATCAGCGGCCTGCTCTACATCGGTTAATAACTGCTCGCGGGTCATTGCGCCATCGGCACCGTGACCGTCTTCTTTATCGCCCATCATGGTTTCCAGGGAGCCCAAAACACCGAGCTCTGCCTCTACCGTGACACCAATCGAGTGCGAAAACTTAACCACCTCTTGCGATACGGCAACGTTGTAGTCATAACTTGCAACCGATTTACCATCGGCCTCGAGTGAGCCGTCCATCATCACGCTGGTAAAGCCACTTTTAATTGCTGCCATGCAAACCGCTGGACTTTGACCGTGGTCTTGGTGCATCACGACTGGAATGTGGGGATACTCCTCTATGGCTGCGGAAATCAAGTGGCGCAAAAATGCTTCCCCCGCATACTTACGCGCCCCTGCCGATGCTTGCATGATGACAGGCGCACCCACCTCATCGGCCGCCATCATGATGGCTTGTACCTGCTCTAAATTGTTGACGTTAAAAGCAGGTAATCCGTAACTGTGTTCAGCAGCATGGTCTAGCAGTTGGCGCATGGATACAAGGGGCATAACAGTCTCTTCTATTTAAAAGGATAAAATTCAGGGTCTTATTTTACGTTGACAATCTTTAAGGTATTGGTACCGCCAGGGGAGCCCATCGGCGCGCCAATCGTCAATACAATCGTATCGCCTGTTTTAACGGCACCGAGCTCTTTAAGGCGTGCCTCTACCTGCGCCAACGCTGTATCGCGATCGTTACTTAGCGCTAAAGCCAAGGGAGTGACGTTGCGATACGTACTCAATACGCGCT
The DNA here is from genome assembly GCA_036770845.1 of Polynucleobacter sp. GTDB lineage: Bacteria > Pseudomonadota > Gammaproteobacteria > Burkholderiales > Burkholderiaceae > Polynucleobacter. Next base: position 919 of record DAIPIK010000074.1, read on the forward strand.
GGGTTGAAATGTTCGGCGTTAAGGCAAAAATTGGTACATGAATGTTATGGCGACTCATCCAGATTGGGGTAGAGCCCGACTGCGTTAATGCGGCAATGGCAGTGGCATGCAAATGGTGCGCCGTAAACAAGGCGCCCAAGGCAATCGTCTGATCGATGCGGGTGAAGGTCTGATCTAAAAAGTCGGTATCCAGCCGAACTTGTTCTGATTTTTCTGCCTCGATGCAAATCTCCGACATCTGCTCAATGGTCTTGACGGGATACATTCCCGTGGCAGACTCTGCCGACAACATCACGGCATCGGTACCGTCCAAGACCGCATTAGCGACGTCACTCACCTCAGCGCGGGTTGGTACTGGCGCACTAATCATGGACTCCATCATTTGCGTAGCCGTGATCGTAAATTTATCGGCTTCGCGGGCTAGCTTGATCATCCGCTTTTGCAGAGCTGGTACAGCAGGGTTGCCCACCTCAATGGCGAGGTCGCCGCGCGCGACCATAATGCCGTCGCTCTCAGCAATAATGCTATCGAGGGCATCGGGCTCAATCGCTTCGGCACGCTCTACTTTGGCAATCAACTTAACCTTATTGACCCCGTGTTTAGCGCTGGCTGCATCGGCTAATTTACGGGCGTAGGCCATATCCGCGCCATCTTTTGGAAAGCTAATCGCAACAAAGTCCACACCCATCGCAATTGCGGCATCCAAATCGAGAATGTCTTTCTCTGTCAAGGCAGGGGCTGTTAATCCACCGCCAGCGCGATTGATGCCTTTGTTATTCGAGAGTGCGCCCCCAAGCTCAACCCGCGTATGAATCTCACCACCCTTTACCGACTCCACTCGCAATACGATCAAGCCGTCATTAAGAAGCAATCGATCGCCCGCGCGCACGTCATTGGGTAAATTTTTATAATCGAGTCCGACGCGCTCTTCATTGCCAAGGCTGCAAGCCACGTCCAAAATAAATGCAGCGCCTTCCTTGAGCATGGCCTTGCCATCGGCAAACTTACCAACCCGGATCTTAGGTCCCTGTAAGTCGGCCATGATGCCGAGCTCACGACCGACTTCAGCACAAATCGATCGGACTAAGTCATAGCGTGCACGGTGGTCTTCAACGGTTCCGTGCGAAAAGTTGAGTCGAACCACATCCAATCCGGCACGAATCATGTCTCGCAAAACTTCTGGCTTCTCGGAAGCGGGTCCTAGTGTTGCAATAATCTTTGTGGCTCGTAACATGAAACGCTCCTTTTTATTCACTTCCTCGCTCAACCAATACTGCAAACGCCGGTAATGTTTTGCCTTCCAAAAACTCGAGGAAAGCGCCGCCTCCGGTAGATATGTAATCGACTTGATTTTCAATGCCGTACTTCGCAATCGCTGCCAAGGTATCGCCGCCGCCCGCAATCGAAAATGCTGGGGAATGGGCAATGGCTGCTGCAATCATTTTGGTGCCACCACCAAATTGATCAATTTCAAAAACCCCTAAAGGCCCATTCCAGACAATCGTGCCCGCATGGGCCAGCATGGTCGATAGTCGTGCCGCTGTCTTCGGACCCACATCCAAAATCATGTCGTCCTCAGCAACCTCATTGGATGGCACCCGATTGGCGCGCGCCAATGGCGAGAGTTCGTTGGCCACCACCACATCTTCTGGAATCGGCACATGGGCGCCGCGCTTTTCCATCAGATCCATGATTTCCCTTGCCTCATTAACCAGGTCAGGTTCGGCTAAGGACTTGCCGATCGGCAGGCCCTTTGCCAGCATAAAAGTATTCGCAATGCCGCCGCCCACAATCAGCTCATCGACTTTTTCAGCCAAGGCTTTCAGAATCGTCAGCTTGCTCGATACCTTTGAGCCTGCCACGATGGCGATCAGGGGACGCTTGGGATTGGCGAGGGCTCGGCTCAAGGCATCGAGCTCAGCAGCCATGAGTGGGCCCGCACAGGCAATCGGCGCAAACCGTGCGACACCATGCGTAGTCGCTTCAGCGCGATGGGCCGTACCAAATGCATCATTGACATAGACATCGCACAGTGCGGCAATTTTTTTTGCGAGCGCTTCGCTGTTTTTCTTTTCACCGACATTGACGCGGCAGTTCTCCAGCAGGACCAGATCGCCAGGCTTGAGATCAAAACCGCCATCGACCCAATTACTAATCAGGGGTACTTTGCGATTCAGCATTTCTGCGATGCGATGAGCCACCGGAGCCAAGCTATCTTCCGGTTTAAATTGACCTTCAGTTGGCCTGCCAAGGTGGGAGGTGACCATCACTGCAGCTCCCGCTTGTAGGCAAATTTCAATCGCTGGAATGGACGCCCGAATGCGGGTGTCTTCGGTAATATTGCCAGCCTCATCCTGAGGCACATTCAGATCCGAGCGAATCAGCACCCGCTTGCCTTTTAACAGTCCAGCCTGCGCTAAGTCATGGAGGCGTTTTACTTTAAAAAGGGTATCGGACATGGAAATGCAATTCGGTAGAAGAACAATCCCCCATTCTAAAACCAGTAGCGCAGCACACTGTAAACCAGCATCCCAATAATCAGGGTCGGCAGCATGGTGCGCAGCCAGGTAAACGTCACAAAAGCAGCCAAACCAGCCCAAATCTGCGGTAGGGCCCAATTAAACTGGCTAATTTGCGTGGCGCCGGCTGGCATGAGGATTTCAGGGGCCAAAATGGCCACAATCGCTGCCAGCGGCGCATACCGAATGGAGCGCAAAATGAGTTCGGGCATCCGTACCCGATCCCCCCAGAACATAAAAAAGCCCCGTGTCCCCAAGGTCACTAGGCCCATGCCCACAATGAGTGCGCTGATTTCAAGGGAGGTGAGAGTGGGCACGCTAATCTCCCGCACTAATTGACTTGGTTAAGGGGTCTTTGGGGCGGCGATCGCTGACAATCCCCACCACAATTGCGGCAATGATTGCGAGAACAATATTGAGCTTATAGGGCAAGCCCATACTCAGAACGGCAACGAGACCTGCAGCGCCCGCAGCCCAGCGCGCTGCGGCGCGATCCAGCATAGGCACAATAATCGCAATTAAGGCTAAAGTACCTGCAAACTCCAGCCCCCAGCTTTGCGGAATTTGCCCTGCTAGGGCAATGCCTAAGAGGGAACCCA
>DAIPIK010000074.1:4136-6214 GCA_036770845.1 Polynucleobacter sp.
AGCCCCCAGCTTTGCGGAATTTGCCCTGCTAGGGCAATGCCTAAGAGGGAACCCAATTGCCAAATGCTCCAGTTGCCGGTGGTCAGCCCATACATAAAGGCGGTGCGCGATCGGCGGGCAGTCGGGCTTTCCTGGGGAGGATGCGCTTCTGGGTATCTCGAGGTGTACATCAAATAGCCAAAATCGGCGGTGAAATAGCCTAGAGTGACTCGGCGCCACAGCGGCAAGAAGTAAAAATGGGCCTGCATCCCAATGCTAAAGATGACAAAGCGCAAATTGACGACAAGCGCCGTCATTAAGATGGTCCATACCGGTAAGCCCAACGCAATCAGGGGCAATGCCGCTAATTGAGCTGTTCCCGCAAAAACCAAGAGGCTCATGCTGACAGCCTGCCAGAGGGTCAAAGTGGATTTCCCCATAGCCAAACCGGTCACTAAGGCCCATGTAAAAATCGTCACCACCGACTTTGACATCGTGCGTAAACCATCCTGAAAAGCCAGCTGCTCATCGTGCTGCCAAGCAAAATACGGCAAATGGCTCAGAATCAAAGGGGCTTTAGGGTGCTTAGACATTGGATCCCCATTATAGGAAGCGCTGCCGCCTGCTCTACAATAAAGCCCATGTTAGGCAGCTTGGTTTTGCAAGTCGATTGCAGGACTGAAGGCTCCGATTAATTCAACGCAAAAGGTAGAAAACATGTCGATGTCCGACCGCGATGGTTTTATTTGGTCCGATGGAAAACTCATTCCATGGCGCGAAGCAACAACCCATGTGCTCACGCACAGCTTGCATTACGGCATGGGCGTGTTCGAGGGCATTCGGGCGTACAAGACACCCAAAGGCACTGCGATCTTTCGTCTGAATGAGCACGTCAAGCGCTTACTCAATGGCACCAAAATTTTCCAAATCACACTGCCTTATACCGAAGCGCAAATCCGGCAAGCCATCATTGATGTGGTCAATGCCAACCAATTGGAGTCGTGCTACATCCGGCCTTTGATTTACATTGGCTCAGAAAAACTCGGCATCTCCCCAAAAGGTAACACCATTCATACTGTCATTGCAGCTTGGCTATGGGGTGCGTATCTAGGTGAAGATGGTCTTAATAAAGGTATTCGGGTAAAGACATCGTCTTTCACGCGGCACTTTGTTAATTCATCTTTAGTGCGTGCCAAGGCATCGGGCTATTACATTAATTCGATTCTGGCCAATCAAGAAGTCACTGCCAACGGCTACGACGAAGCCTTACTGCTCGATACCGAAGGTTATGTGTCCGAAGGTTCCGGTGAAAATCTCTTCATGGTGCGCAACGGTATTGTCTACACGCCAGATTTAGCATCGTGCCTGGATGGCATTACCCGTGACTCGATTATTCAAATTGCCAAGGACTTGGGATTTGAAGTGCGCGAGAAGCGCCTGACGCGCGATGAAGTCTACACAGCAGATGAAGCCTTCTTCACCGGCACCGCAGCAGAAGTAACGCCGATTCGCGAACTCGATGACCGCACGATTGGCGATGGCAAAAAGGGTCCGATCACCAAGCAAATTCAAGATGTGTTTTTTGATACGGTCTACGGCAAAAATGACCGATACAGTGATTGGCTTACCCCAGTCAAGTAAGACAGCACACGAAAGGATCCGTCATGAGTCAAGCAGACACCGGAGCGCAGACCCCCGTCATGGTGAATGGCGCTGATTTGCCTTTGCATTGCCCTACCAGTGATACGCCTAGCTGGAATCTACACCCCCGTGTTTTTTTAGACATCATCCACACCGGTCAAGCAAAGTGTCCTTACTGCGGCACCGAGTACCACTTGATTCCCGGCACGGAACCCCACGGCCATTAATCACCCCATCCCCGCATCCATCAACCGAGACGGGGGCTTTCAAATGCATCGCATTCTTGTCATCGCCCCGAACTGGATTGGCGATGCCGTGATGTCACAGCCCCTGCTGGCAGCAATCAAAGTCTCCTATCCCCATGCAGTAATCGATGTTTTAGCCACCCCTTGGGTAGCACCGGTATACCGAGCCTGCACTGAAGTAAGTGAATTAATTGAAGCCGATCTTCGGCATGG
>DAIPIK010000075.1:0-6133 GCA_036770845.1 Polynucleobacter sp.
ATTTGCAAAATGGAGCTCACTGGTGGGGAAATGGATGCCAAGCTTATTTTAGAGCCCGATGACCAATATCCTGCCGATATTGCATGCCATCAAAATGGATTTGCTCAATTACCTGGTAAGCCTCTTTTTGGGCTCCTCGCACGGTATCGGCAAGGCCAACGACGCAGAGCACCCGACCGCCATTGGTTAGTAATACGCCATCGGTCATTGCAGTACCCGCATGAAAGGTAATGGCGCTAGCGCTATCTTCAGGAATGCCGGTAATGGCATCACCTTTGCGTGGCGCGTCTGGGTATTGGTGCGCTGCCAGCACAACCCCAAGGGCGGTACGGCGATCCCACTCTAGCTCCACTTCATTGAGCTTGCCTTCGACTGCTTTATCTAAGGCGTGAACCAAATCACTGCGCAAGCGCGCCATGATGGGTTGCGTCTCTGGGTCGCCCATGCGGCAGTTGAACTCGAGGGTTTTGATTTGACCCTCGGGGCTAATCATTAAACCGGCATACAAAAAGCCGGTATACGGAATGCCATCGGCTTTCATGCCCTGAATGGTCGGCATGATGACCTCACGCATGGCTTTGGCATGGATTTCAGGGGTGACTACGGGTGCTGGGGAATAGGCACCCATACCGCCGGTATTAGGGCCTTGGTCGCCATCGCGTAAGCGTTTGTGATCTTGGCTGGTAGCGAGCGCTAAGGCGTTTTTACCATCCACTAGCACAATGAAACTCGCTTCTTCGCCAGTTAAAAATTCTTCAATCACAACGCGTGCACCGGCATTACCCAATTTATTGTCAGCCAACATCATATCGACGGCAGCATGGGCCTCATCCAAGGTCATTGCAACAACAACCCCTTTGCCTGCAGCTAAGCCATCGGCTTTAATCACAATCGGCGCGCCCTTGAGATCAATGTAGGCATGCGCCTCTTGGGCATTAGAAAAGGTTTGGTAATCCGCAGTTGGAATACCGTGGCGTTTCATGAAGGCTTTCGAAAAGTCCTTGGACGATTCGAGTTGCGCGGCTAACTGAGTTGGTCCAAAAATGCGCAAACCGGCATTGCGAAAGACGTCCACAATACCTGCAGCCAGCGGCGCTTCGGGGCCTACTACCGTTAAATGAATCTGTTCGCGCTTAGCAAAATCAGCAAGCCCTTGCAAATCAGTGATGGGAAGATTTTCAATGCCGGCATGGGTTTGCTTTGCCATCGCAGTGCCGCCATTGCCCGGTGCGACAAAGACTTTTTGAACCTGAGGTGATTGGGCCATCTTCCATGCCAGGGCATGTTCGCGGCCACCGGAGCCAATAAGGAGAATCTTCATGGGATTATTTTCTAAATGGAGTGCGTGTGTTTATTGGATGGAAGCATTCGTAAATACCTCTTGAACGTCGTCCAGATTTTCTAAGACATCTAAGAGTTTTTGCATGCTTTCGGCTTGATCGCCTTCGAGACTAATATCAGTTTCAGGCCGCATTGTTACAGTGGCCAGCTCAGCCTGAAAGCCTGCGGCGCGCAAGGCGTCTTGTACCTTAGAAAAATCAGGCACTGCCGTCAGTACTTCAATCGCGCCATCGTCATGGGTGATCACATCAATCGCCCCTGCATCGAGTGCGCATTCCATTAATTGATCTTCATTGGTACCAGGGGCAAACAGTAATTGACCGCAGTGCTGAAATAAAAAGGCCACCGATCCTTCGGTGCCCATATTGCCGCCGTATTTAGTAAAAGCATGGCGTACTTCGGCAACGGTGCGCGTGCGGTTATCGGTCATGCAATCCACAATGACCGCAGCACCATTGATGCCGTAGCCCTCGTAGCGAATCTCTTCGTAGTTCACGCCCTCAAGCGAGCCAGTACCCCGCTGGATAGCCCGTTGCACGTTGTCATTGGGCATATTGGAATCTTTGGCTTTATCAATCGCCAAACGCAAGCGGGGATTGGTAGCCAGGTCTCCACCACCCAATTTGGCGGCAACGGTAATTTCTTTAATGAGCTTGGTCCAAATCTTGCCGCGCTTTTCGTCCTGACGACCCTTGCGATGCTGAATATTGGCCCATTTTGAGTGACCGGCCATGCGGATTGATCCTTTTTGAGTAATTTTGCCTACAGCCCCCAATTTTAGGCAAAATACGGGGTCTAAAGCCAAAAAGTGCAATTAATTTTATGGAATTAGCTTTGCAAGCCCAGTAACTCGCTTTAGAACGAAAAAACGACCTCATGCAATGGGGCATTGAAACACCAAGACAACACACACTATTAGGAATCAATATGAGTAAGGAAATCGTCAAAGCAATCCGCATTACCGAAACAGGAGCCCCCGAGGTCATGAAATGGGTCGATGTGGAGCTCGGCGAACCCGGTCCAGGTGAGGTATTGATCCGTCACCATGCATGTGGCCTGAACTACATTGATGTGTACTTTCGCTCGGGCTACTATGCCCAGCCACTGCCTGGTGGGATTGGCATGGAAGGCGCTGGCGTAATTGAAAAAGTCGGACCAGATGTTACTCACGTTAAGGTGGGCGATCGGGTGGCGTATGCTGGCCGTCCTACTGGTGCCTATGCAGAAGCCCGCATTATGCCCGCCGATATCTTGGTCAAGCTGCCCGATTCGATCTCCTTTGAGCAGGGCGCGGCCATGATGTTGCAGGGCTTAACCGTGCAATATCTGTTGAACGACAGCTACAAGGTGCAAAAGGGCGATACCGTTTTGTTTCATGCGATTGCTGGCGGTGTTGGTCTCATTGCCTGCCAGTGGCTCAAAGCGATTGGTGCCACCGTGATTGGTACGGTAGGTAGCCCCGAAAAGGCCGAGATTGCTAAAGCCTATGGTTGCGACCACGTGGTCTTGTACCGCGAGGAAGACTTTGTAAAACGCGTTAAGGAAATTACCAACGGCAAGGGAGTTCCTGTTGCCTATGACGCAGTGGGTAAAGATACTTTTATGCAAACCTTGGATTGCATCTCGCCGCGCGGCATGGCAGTTTCTTTTGGCGGCGCCTCTGGCTCACCTCCCTTGCTTGATCTCGGCATCCTCGCCAGCAAGGGCTCGCTCAAGGTCACCAGACCTACAGTAGCCACCTATGTACTTAATCGCAGCTTGCTCGAGCCGATGGCTGCGGATTTGTTTGATAAAGTCAGTTCAGGTAAGGTCAAGATTGAGATTAAGCAGCGTTATGCCCTGAAAGATGCAGTGCAGGCGCACCGGGATCTAGAAGGCCGTAAAACCACCGGATCAACCATTCTGTTGCCATAATCGGATAGCAGCGCAGTATTTGTTACACTCACACCTCTCAGCGGCGCTCTGCCGCTGAGTTCACCTGCCTCGGTGATGGAATTGGTAGACGTGCCGGACTCAAAATCCGGTGCCGCAAGGCGTGTCGGTTCGAGTCCGACCCGAGGCACCACAGTGCATGCATGCGCTGTTCTTTTTATCCGTAGACCTACATATCAAAGCTCTTACACTGGCAGTATCAAATGGGATAAGTAGAATTTTTTTATGAAATTGAGAGGGATCAATCAAAAGAGCTCCGGTCTGTTTATGTTCAGATGGGATCTTCCCTCCGATCTTCAGCAAGTTTTTCAAAAGACTGTAATCCCAAGCGCTATAGCGATCGCAAACTGGGCGATGGATAAGCTTAGTTACAAATTGCTTAGGGATTAAATCAACCTACCGTGGCAACACAGTGGGGTTTTTCTTATCCCCGCAAATGGGAGGGATTTTTAGCTAATTTCGCTGCCTTAGGGCACAAACAATCGTTTGCCATCAGAGCACTATTCGGGTTTAGCCTAATACAGTTGAATTCATTGAGAATAACTATCACTTTAATTTTTGCAAATTAAATGCCAGTTGATAATTTAGAGCCGTTCTCTATATACATCCAATCAGGAGTTTAAATATGAAAGCATCGTCGTTTGTAGTATCTGGAATTCGGGCTGCATTAGTTGCTTCAGCGCTGGTTTGCGCACAGAGTGCAATCGCTTCCAGCGCAACCTTAGACAAGATCAAAGCAACCAGCGCAGTAACCATGGGTGTGCGTGAATCGTCGATTCCCATGTCCTATACCACCGGCGATAGTCGCTTCGATGGATTCCACGTTGAAATGTGTCGCATGATTCTCAATGACATTAAAGATAAATTAGGCCTGAGTACATTACGCATTAATTACCAGCCGGTTACCGGGCAGAATCGCATACCCTTAGTTCAAAATGGAACGGTCGATATTGAGTGCGGTACAACAACCAATAACACTGCCCGACAACGCGATGTGAGCTTTGCCAATACCCTGTACGTAGAAGAAGTGCGTATTGCTGTTAAGGCCAATTCAGGTATTAACTCGATTTCTCAGTTAGCCGGTAAAAAAGTAGCAACCACTACGGGCACTACATCAGTTCAGATTTTGCGCAAGCATGAAAAAGCAAACGGTGTAAATTTCGATGAAGTATTTGGTAAAGACCATGCCGATAGTTTCTTGTTACTAGAGTCTGGCCGTGCGGATGCCTTTGTCATGGATGGCTCGATCTTGGCAGGTAATATTGCGAATTCAAGAAATCCAAAGGATTTTAAGATTGTGGGCGAGGTACTGAGTACAGAACCGATTGCCATTATGGTCCGTAAAGATGACCCTCAATTTAAAGCAGCGGTTAATGCCGCCATCGCCAAAATAGTAGCCAATGGAAATATGCCAAAGCTTTGGGATAAATGGTTCTTAAAGCCTATTCCACCAAAAAATAGCATCGTTGGTCTTGAGCTATCCCCAGCAACAAAAAATGCATGGGCTAACTTAAATGACAGGCCTGCAGAAGATTATCAAAAGAAGTAATTGTGAATCTTTTGAGTTGTATGCCATGCTTCATTGCACGTGAACGCCAAAACCCATGAATATGGATTTTGGCGTTTTTTGTAAGAGTACGCTCGATGGAGAGCCAGTTCAGCACTGCATCTCTTCGATATTTGGCATTGCGCAAAATGCTGACCCAAGTTATTTAGATTGGTTAATGCAAGCCTGGCTCTGGACTATTGCAGTCGCTTGCCTTAGCCTAATCATTGCCTTAGTAATTGGCGCAGTAATGGGTACGCTGCGTACCTTACCCAATAACAAGCTTAGCAGTCGACTATTAGTGCGTGCTGCTACTGCATGGGTGGAACTATTTCGAAACATACCAATATTGGTTCAGGTTTTTGTTTGGTATCACGTTATCCCATCCTTTGTTGTTCCATTAAAAGAATTGCCATCCTATTTATTAGTGAGTATTGCTTTAGGCTTTTTTACTTCAGCGCGAATTGCGGAGCAGGTGCGCGCTGGCATTCAGTCGCTACCGAGTGGCCAAATGGCAGCAGCAACCGCGCTGGGAATGAATCGTATTCAATGCTATCGCTATGTGATTTTGCCCATGGCGCTGCGGATTGTGATCCCACCCTTGACTTCAGAAAGCATGAATGTCGTGAAAAACTCATCCGTGGCTTTTGCGGTGTCGGTGCCTGAACTCACTTTGTTTGCCATGCAGGCGCAAGAAGAAACAGCGCGCGGCATTGAAATCTATTTGGCAGTAACCTTGCTCTACGCCTTATCGGCATTTGCAGTCAATCGACTCATGACGTGGATTGAGCGACGGACCCGCATTCCGGGTTTTGTTGGCACATCCACTGATCCTAGCTTGGCCCACTAAACAGATGCACTATTTATTCGGACCATGCTAAGCCTAGACCTCAGTTTTTACAATTGGGCACTCTTTACGGATTACATCCAAAAGGGTCTACTCTTTAGCGTGCAATTAACCGTCATTGCTACGCTGGGCGGAATTATCTTTGGTACATTTTTGGCCTTGATGCGATTGTCTGGCAATCCAGTTTTGACGTATTGCGCCAGTTTTTATGTCAACACCATGCGCTCGATTCCATTGGTGATGGTGATTCTGTGGTTTTTCCTTTTAATTCCGCTATTAATTGGCAAGCCCATTGGCGCCAATCTCTCCGCCATCATTACCTTCATTGCTTTTGAGGCCGCCTACTTTGCCGAAATTATGCGCGCCGGAATTCAGTCGGTTCCCAGAGGGCAAACCTATGCCGCCCAAGCCTTAGGCATGAACTACGGTCAAAATATGCGCTTGATTATCTTGCCGCAAGCCTTCCG
>DAIPIK010000076.1:0-6104 GCA_036770845.1 Polynucleobacter sp.
AGGCCGCCGGAAAATAAGATAACTGCAGGTGCACCAGAAGTGCGGGGTGCAAATGGAGAAAAACGAGATAGCGAATTAATACTGGTCATGCTGCGCTTAAAAAATAAAGGAGCTATTTATTTCGTGCGTGGCAGCATCTGACGAGCTTCTACCGCCACCTCAGTGTCGGGGTAGTTTGCAATCAGGTCGCCATAGGTTTTGCGCGCCGCTGTTTTGTTGCCACTTTCCAGCTGGCAATTACCGAGCGTCAACATCGCTGCTGGGATGCGAGGGTGCTTCGGATAGGTCTTGATGAGGGCCTGCAGTTGAGTAATGGCACCGGGATACTCTTTTAAGGCGTATTTAGTATTGCCCAACCAGTAGAGTGCTAGTGGCAAGTAAGGACTCGCATTGTATTTGCGCACAAAAGCAGTAAAGCCAGCATCGGCTTTCTTTAGTTGCCCTGCCTGAAAGGCCCCCAACGCATCATCGTAGGCCGCTTTTTCTCCTGGCTGGATCGTGCCAGTAACGCCTTCAATCTCCAGGGTGCGGGGCTCAAATTTACTTACGCGCGCATCTAAATCTTGGTAGTTGGTCTTTTGACTTGCAATGAGCTCTTCGCTCTGCCGTTGCAGATTTTCAATCTGCCCGCGTAATTGGGCATTCTCAGACTTGAGGCGCTCAATTTGCCCCTGCAGCTCTAACTGGGTGCTCGCTAATGTCTTGCGCAAATCTAAAATGGCTTTGCGCGCCTCATCATCGGAGAGGATCGCTGACGCAGAATTAGGCAGCGTAAACAAAACGGCAAGGGCGCCAGTTGCTAGCGCCCTTGAGAAAGTGACATTCCAAGTCATTGCGGGAGTTTCAAATTACTTGGGAACGTAAACGATGTCAGCACGGCGATTTTCTGCATACGCCGCATCCGTACTGCCTTCCGCTTTGGGTTTTTCTTTACCAAAACTCACGGCTTCCATTTGTGCATCAGAAACCCCCATTAAAGCCAGCGACTTGCGTACCGCATCAGAGCGGCGTTGACCTAGCGCCAAGTTGTACTCGGTTGTGCCGCGATCATCGGTATTGCCTTGAATGATAATTTTTTGGGCTGTATTTTGTTTCAGGAAGCTGGCATGGGCAGACAACATTTTTTGGTATCTGCCATCTACGGTGAATTCATCAAAGCCAAAGTAGACGCTACGCTCAAATAAGGGGCTTTTGGGATCATTCCAAGGTTGCGAGCCAAATGCACCTGCTCCACCGCTGCCACTAGCGCTATTGACGTCATCCAACTTCACCCCAGAAGAGCAAGCAGTTAAAAGAGCAACGAAGCCTAAGATAGCGAATCCAGCTGAACGCCGAGCTATGGAAATCATGGTTGTAGTCCTTTTCAGTATGGGTGGTAGGCATTTATCACAATGCCGCTATGCCTCTATTATGCCTTCTCATCCCTGAATTAGAAAGGGACTCTAATCCATGAAGGGCCCCCAGGAAGGCTGCCTAACGTCCGATCCTGGAATGCTCAATACTTGTTTCGATTGCCCATCAACTGAAACAGCAGCCAGCACCCGCTTTCCGCCGACGCGGGTAGAGTACAAAATGTAGCGGCCATTGGCAGCAAAGGAGGGGGATTCGTCGTGCGTGGTATCTGTTAAGGCGCGGGTCTCGCCGGTAGCTAAATTCAAGGTGTGCACCCGAAAGCCACCACCCACGTTGGCGATGTAAGCCATGAGTTTGCCATCGGGCGATATCCGGGGTGAGGTCGCAAACGATTGCTTAAAGGTTACCCGCTTAGCCCCTTCTACCCGCTCACCATCGGCACTCATACGGTAGATTTGTGGATTGCCACCGCGGTCGCTGGTGAAATAAATCGAGCGGCCATCGGGAGAATATTGTGGCTCGGTATCAATCGTATTGCCTTGGGTGAGGCGACGTAAATTACTACCATCGGCATTCATGGAATAAATCTGCGTATTGCCATCACGCGATAAGGCCAGTGCAACGGTCTGGCCATTAGGCGACCATGCTGGCGCACTGTTATTGCCTTTTTGATTGGAGAGCGAGACACGGCGACCGGTTGCCAGCTCATGCACATAGACAACCGGTTTGCGATCCTCAAAGGAAACATACGCCACTTTTTTACCATCGGGAGACCAGGATGGGGAAATAATCGGTTCAGCACTATTGAGGGCATTGCGAATATTCTGGCCATCGGCATCGGATATGACGAGGCGGTAGCGGTTGCCGTCTTTAATGACATAGGAGAGGCGTGTAGAGAAGATGCCACGTTCACCCAATAACTTAAAAATGATGTCATCGGAAATCTTGTGCGCGGCTTGGCGCAGATTGTCGCTACTGGCAGTGATTAAGAGTCCATCCAAACTTTGCTGCTTGCGAATATCAAATAGCTTGTAGCGGATTTCAAATTGAGTGGGACCAGTTTGCTTTGCTGAGCCTACAACTAAAGCATCGGCACCTCGCGCAGACCATGCTTTGTAGTTTGGTGTACCTTCATCGCTCTCACTGGCATTTCCGTTTTCGGTATTTTTGAAGTAGCCGCTGCGCGCTAAATTTTGACGAATGATTTCGGTCACGCTCACGGGCAATTTTCCTTCGTCCTCAAAGCGCATCACTGCAATGGGATACAGGGATTGACCCACGCCCGTGATTTCAATATTCATTTGTGCGAAAGCTGGGCTAATTGCACCTATGGTGGCAAGCAAAGCGAAAAGGGGGCGCAGGAGTCGCAATAGGGGTATCCGCATGGCATTAATCCTTGGGTTTAAAAGTGAGTCTCATTTGACGCATAGGAATGATGCCATTGTCGTCTTTCGGAAAGGTTTCTGCGCGATCCAGTGCTTGCAAAACCGCTTGGTCCCAGCTCGGAATACCACTGGACGTGACCACGCTACGCTTCAAGATGGCCCCATCGGGCGCAAGATCAACTAAGACGATTACGGCTGGATTGCCTGTGAGTGATTCGGGGTTAAACACAATCAGGGGCTTAATCTTGCGGCGCACTTTATCGGCGTATGCCGGCGGCGCATTGCCACCGCCACCAACACTACTGCCGACTTGACCACCGCTGCCGCCCTCAGCGCCTGCGGCAGCGCGTAGCCTTGCTAATTGATCGGCACGGGCTTTTTCGGCGGCGGCGTTGGCTTTAATTTGTGCTGGTGTCGGTGCTTTTGCTTCCTCTACTTTTTTAGGCTTCTCCGGCTCTTTTGGTTTTTCTTGGGGCGGCGTTACCTTGGCCGGCTTCGGCGCTTCTTTCACCACCTCTTTTTTTGGAGGCACTTTTTCGATTGGCTTCGGTACTTCTTTCACTACCTCTTTTTTGGGCGGTTCTTTTTCTACCGGTTTTTTCTTGATTGCAATATCGGCCGCCTCTTCTTTCATGGGGGCAGGTGGCGGCGTTTCAGTACGCTCGACTACGGGAGTGGAATCCCATAGCTCCACCTCCACTCCGCCTGGGGCACTGGTACGCCAATTAATGCCAATCGTGAACATTGCAATGAGCGCCAAGTGCGCCAATATCGAATACGAGAAGGCGCGTGCGCTGCCTTCGGTTTTGATTGGTTTTGCCCGTAAAAAAGGCGAGGGCCATTGTTGTGCGGTATTCATGGGTTCAGCATGTGCTGGGAGATACGTCCATGAAATTACTGACTCTTAACAGCAAGACCAACCCGCTTGACGCCATTCTCTTTGAGTTTGGCCATCACATCCATAACGACTTCGTACTTCACGGACTTATCGGCCGCTAGTACAACCGGTTGATCGGCGGATTTTTCAGCTTGGGTGCGCGCAAATGCACCGAGCTCCAAACGGCTGAGGGTTTGCGATGCCTCCCCCTCACGCTTGACAGTAATATTTTCGTTGGCATCCACCGATAAATAGATGGGAGGCAAGGCTTGGGTCTTTGCGCCGCCGACGGTGGGCAGATTGACCACCCCTGGATTAACGGTTGCCGCAGTTGCCATAAAGATGATGAGTAAGACGAGCATCACATCGATGTACGGAACGACGTTGATGTCCGACATCGCGCGGCGGCGATTGGACCGAAAGGAAGATCGACTGGATTGGGCCATGCGTTTAGCTATTCCTCAAAGCAATCAATTAACGATGGGCAGCTTGGCGCTGCAGGATGTTGGTGAACTCTTCCATGAAGGTTTCAAACCGAATGGCTAAGCGATCGATCTCAGTTGCGTTGCTGTTGTAGGCCACTACCGCCGGAATTGCCGCAAATAAACCAATGGCAGTAGCGACTAGGGCTTCAGCAATCCCAGGCGCAACCGCAGCTAAAGTGGCATTTTGAACGTTGGACAAACCCTTAAAGGCGTGCATGATGCCCCAAACGGTGCCAAATAAGCCGATGTAAGGGGATACCGAGCCTACCGAGGCTAAGAAGGGGAGATTGGCCTCTAAGATATCCATTTCGCGTTGGTAGGTCGCTTTCATGGCACGGCGTGCGGCATCGATTTCCCGTGCTTTGGAGAACTCCAGCATGCCGCCGGCAAAAATACGCTCCATGACGGCTGAGCTGCGGTTATTGCGCTGCGCAGCCTCCAGAAGGGTATTGAGGTCGCCACCAGACCAAAAGTCACGCTCAAAGCGTTCGGTATCGCGCCGTACGCCCCGCAGAGTCGATCCTTTCTTAAAAATCACGGTCCAGGATGCAATCGACATCGTGATGAGGATCAACATGACCAGCTGGACGATCAAACTGGCATTGAGAATAAGGGATAAAAAGGAGAGGTCTTCGGTCGGATTCATAGGTGTTTTGTATTATGTAGGTAGATTTTATCTAACCAATCCAACTTAATCAGGATTATTGCCATGTTTGACCGCCAAAATACCCTTGCCAAGACCGATTCCGAACTCTGGGCAGCCATTCAGAATGAAAATCGCCGCCAAGAAGATCACATTGAGCTGATTGCCTCTGAGAACTACACCTCACCCGCAGTAATGCAGGCGCAAGGGTCCCAGTTAACCAATAAGTATGCTGAGGGTTATCCAGGCAAGCGCTATTACGGTGGCTGCGAGTTTGTGGACGTCGCAGAGCAGCTGGCGATCGATCGCGTGAAGGCTTTATTTGGTGCTGAGGCAGCGAACGTACAGCCTCATTGTGGCGCCTCCGCGAACCAAGCGGTTTTCTTGGCCTTCTTAAAGCCAGGCGACACCTTCATGGGGATGAGTTTGGCCGAAGGTGGTCACCTTACCCACGGCATGGCACTTAATCTCAGCGGCAAGTGGTTTAACCCGATCTCCTATGGCCTAGATCAAAATGAAGCGATTGATTACGAACAAATGGAACGTTTGGCACGCGAGCACAAGCCAAAGTTAATTATTGCCGGCGCGTCGGCATATTCACTCCACATCGACTTTGAGCGCTTTGCCAAAGTCGCAAAAGAGATCGGCGCCATCTTTATGGTGGACATGGCACATTACTCCGGCTTAATTGCTGCTGGCGTCTACCCTAATCCAGTACCGCATGCTGACATCGTTACCTCAACCACTCACAAGAGTTTACGGGGCCCCCGTGGCGGCATCATTTTGATGAAAGCCGAACATGAGAAGGCCATTAACTCCGCAGTCTTCCCGGGTTTGCAGGGCGGCCCATTGATGCATGTGATTGCTGCCAAGGCAACTGCATTTAAAGAGGCTTTGGAGCCCAGCTTCAAGGACTACCAAAAGCAGGTGATTGCCAATGCACAGGCCTTGGCCAACACTCTGATCGAGCGCGGCTTACGGATTGTTTCAGGTCGTACCGAGTCGCACGTGATGTTGGTTGATTTGCGTAGCAAAAACATGACGGGCAAAGAGGCGGAAAAAGTATTGGGCGATGCACACATTACCTGCAATAAAAACGGCATACCCAATGACCCGCAAAAACCGATGGTAACGAGTGGTATTCGTTTGGGCTCGCCCGCAATGACCACCCGCGGATTCAAAGAAGCGGAATCGATTCAGGTGGGTCACTTTATTGCCGATGTGCTGGATAACCCAAATGATGTTGCCAATATCGAGAAAGTTAAAACCCAAGTACATGCCTTGACGAAGCGCTTTCCGGTTTACGGGAGCTGATGCATGCGCTGCCCTTTTTGTCATGGTGACGATACCCAAGTGATGGA
>DAIPIK010000077.1:0-5944 GCA_036770845.1 Polynucleobacter sp.
GAATTCGTAATGTCATCCACAGTACCCGTGCCACTGACCTTGCGATAAGCGGGCGCCTTGACTTTTGCAGAATCGCCACTAGCGGCCCAGCTGGAGTAGTACTCCACCAAGGGACGCGTTTGGTCGGTGTATATCTGCAGGCGCTTCCGCACCGTTTCTTCCTTGTCGTCATCACGCTGAATTAAAGGCTCGCCTGTAACATCGTCCTTACCATCCACTTTGGGCGGATTAAATTTGATGTGGTAACTGCGACCTGATGCGGGATGAACGCGACGACCACTCATGCGATCAATAATCGCCTCAAATGGCACATCGATTTCAAGTACATAGTCGATTGCTACAGCCGCATCTTTCATGGCTTGTGCTTGGGGGATGGTGCGCGGAAAGCCATCAAACAAATAGCCGTGCTTACAGTCAGACTCTTTGAGGCGATCTTTTACAAGGCCAATAATGATGTCATCGGAAACTAGGCCACCCGCATCCATAATCTTTTTTGCAGCAACGCCAAGGGGCGTGCCTGCTTTCACGGCAGCGCGCAACATATCGCCTGTGGAAATTTGCGGAATACCAAACTTCTCACAAATAAACTGAGCTTGTGTTCCTTTGCCGGCGCCTGGTGCGCCCAATAGGATTAACCGCATTGTTGTTCTCCCCTCGATTTGCCATTGTCCCGTATTTTTTAGACCTAATTACGGGTACTTTCTAAGGATTATCCCCGAGATACAAAAGCCAGTCTTACCCGCTCTAAATCGGCTTCCGTGTCGACTCCGGGCGGGGGTAGATCCTCAGTAACATGCACCTGAATGCGGTAGCCATGCCACAGGGCGCGGAGCTGCTCGAGTGATTCTGCCTGCTCTGGAGGGGCTGGATCGAGGCGTGCATAGGCCTCTAAAAAGCTGGCCCGGTAGGCGTAAATCCCTAAATGCCGCAGGTATGAGGGTTTAGTTATTGCTGCATCGCGTTCAAATGGAATAACCGAGCGCGAAAAGTACATGGCTTCATTTTGGCGATTGAGAACTACCTTCACTACATTAGGGTTATTGATTTCCGCAAGATCATAAATCGGTGTCGCTACCGTTGCGATTGCGCATTGCGGATGGGTCGCTAATGCCAGCGCGACCTGATTAATCAGTTCCGGTGGAATTAAAGGCTCATCGCCCTGAACATTCACAATCAAGGCATCGGCAGGTAACTTCAATAACTGAGCTACTTCAGCAATGCGATCGGTACCAGTAGGGTGATCTGGTTGGGTTAAGAGGCACTCGATTCGATGGGCATCGCATACCGCCTGAATTTCCCCGGAATCGGTCGCCACAATCACACTCTGCGCACCAGAGCGTTTTGCCTGCTCGGCAACGCGGACCACCATGGGCTTGCCTGCAATATCCGCCAGGGGTTTGCGGGGAAGGCGAGTGGAACCTAAGCGCGCCGGAATGACAACGCTAAATTCGGGGAGGGTAAGTGCGCTCAAATCAATCGACTTACAAGGCTTGCATTTCTTCGGGCGTTAAGGTGCGCGCTTCATCCACCAACATCACCGGAATGCCGTCCCGAATCGGGTAAGCGAGCTTATCAATGCGGCAGATTAATTCATGCTGCTGTTCGTTCAAGTGCAGGCCGCTTTTACACAAAGGGCAAACCAAAATACTGAGTAAACGCTTATCCATCTTTTTTCCTTCGGGGCTCGCTATGCATCGCATTCGGATCTGGTCTTTGGAGGATCGATTCAACCCAATCCATCAGGGCATTGGGTAGGGTGAGTTGCATCGGTACAACCCAAATGCGCTGATCGTCAATATGAGCGCATTTTACGGCATCCTTTTCGGTGATCAAAATGCACTTTGCATCCAGCGTATTGAGCAGGGCGACATCAATCTGCCCATGATCTGGTAACCCAATACCCTTAAATGGCGCGCTTGGATCAGGAAGAAGTGACTGGATTTCATTAAAAAATCGCTGGGGGTTGCCAATCGCAGCAATTGCAGTGATCGGGGTATTGTCGTTCTGCGCTAATAGGGTTTTAAGCGAAACTGCTTGGCTGGGATCCCCTAGAGGGTAGGCAAACTCCAATATCGGCTCTAGCGTAAATGCAGGGCGGTCGGCAATGTAATGCAACCCATCGCCCACATCAGTAGTACTCTCAGCGCCTTGACTATTCCCGGTGACTAAGGTGATATCACGATCGCGATTGGCAGGCTCACGCAGGGGGCCGGCGGGCAATAAAAAGCCATTGCCTTCACCGCGGTGGTCGCGCACGACGATTTCAATATCACGACCCCCTTCGCGCGCTGGCCAGCGGGTAAGGTCTTGGTGTTGTAGTCCATCGTCGCTGATGATGACATTGACTTCGGGATTAGCTTTTAAGAGTGCACGAATACTGTTACGCCGCTTTGGGCATACCCAAATGGGTACTGCATCTTGCGTGCGCTGTGCCATGAGTACGGGCTCATCGCCAACTACGGTGGGATCTGATTTGCTGCTTACCTCGATTGGATTAGATTGCTTCGAGTGGCTACGACCGCCATAGCCCCGGCTGATGATGCCCGGATAAAAACCACGGGCACGCAGGCGTTCAGCCAGTGCAATGACGATGGGGGTTTTGCCGGTACCGCCAACGCGCAGATTGCCCACAATGATGATGGGTACTGAAAATGGTTTTCCAACTCCAATACCTAGATCGCATAAGGTATTTTTGCTGGCCACATACAGGCCAACGAGTTTGGATAGTGGCCACAAAAGCCAACTGATGATGCCGCGCCGCTCCCAAAAAGCGGGCGCCGATCGACCTTGAATTGGCGCTTTACGCACGGTCAGCAGACTGCATTATTTGCTGCCTTGACTACTAAAGACAACGTTGGGCAGATTCGCATCGCGCGCCGCCTCAAGGGCGCGCATCACTGCCTGGTGCGGTGCCTTAGCATCGGCATCAATGTTTACTTGTGGACTATTTTCTAGACTGCTTTGTGCGGATGGATTGGCGATTTTGCCAAGAGATGAAGCCAATTGACTTCGATCGATTACCTTGCCGTTGAGGGCGTAGCGACCATCGCGGCTCACGGTAATGGTGATGGACTGGGGCTTTATCGATGAGTCAGAACCGCTAGCAGTCGGCAATGTAATTGCCAGTTCGTTGTAGCGCGTAAAGGTGGTTGAAACCATGAGGAAAATCAAGACCACCAGCAACACATCAATAAATGCAATCAGATTTATTTCTGGCTCCGCGCGTGCAAAGCGATTGGCATTGCGTAGCGAGCCGAGATTGACTCGCTGGCCGCTTAATCGTTGCGCAATCCAGCTCATGTATTTTCGGGGTAAAGTTTTTTAAACAGTTGGCGGGCGAACTCTTCACACTCCCGCTGCCGTTGATCGGCCATGGCGCGTAAGCCACGCCAACCGGCATAGGCTGGTATGGCAATCAGTAATCCAAATGCCGTGTTGTAGAGCGCAATCGAAATCCCGTTCGCCAACTGCTGCGGGTTGCCGCCGCTACCGGTCACTATGCCTTGACTACCAAAAATTTCAATCATGCCAACCACGGTACCAAATAAACCGAGGAGTGGAGCAAGGGTTGCAATCGTGGCTAGGGCTCCGAGGTAGCGTTCCAACTTAATCCAGGATGTATCCGCCAGCACCGCAAGCTCTTCAATTGCCTGCCCAGCCGAGTACCCCGCCTGTTTTTCAGACAGAATGCAGGCGAGGAGTGTGCCGATGACAGAGCTCTGGCGCAAATCCTGAATTAAGCCAGCTGGGGCTGCTTTTCCGCTTGCTAATCCCTCGGCTAAGCCGAAAGCAACTTCCAGATCAGTCTGCGGGGCGATGTGCCCTTGGCGCAGATACCAACTGCGCTCCATCAGAATGGCGAGGCCAATAATGGACAGGGCTAATAGGGGCCAAATGGGCCAACCGGCAGACAGTAAGATGGTGTACATAAGATCAGTACTTTAGCTGAAATGAAATGGGCTTCCGGATGGACAGGAATTGCTAGAAGCTTGATATTTTTCAAAAAATTTAGCTTTGGCAGGGTTTTGGGTGGGCTGTGGATAACTCTGTGCAAAACTTTTGACCCTATTAACTGTAAGTCCTTGATTTATGGTGTAACGCACCAAAAAATAGCCGTAAACGGAACCAAATATAAAAAAATTTATGTATATGAATCAATGCTTTGTAGTGTTAGTGTCAGATTTATACGACGTTATGGGTCAGCAAACACTTACTTCTTAATTGAGCCCCATAATGCCATTCAAGACTGTGGATATGTATTGCTCCTGGCCGGTAAGGCTCATTTAATTCATCAAAATCGACCCCTAGAAAATGCCTGAAATACCGAACCTAATTCTGAGTGTTGGCGACCTAAACCGCGCCATTGCAAGCTCCTTGCAGGACCAGTTTGATTCCGTCTGGGTTAGCGGTGAGGTATCGAACTTTAAGGCCTATGACAGCGGGCACTGGTACTTCTCATTAAAAGACGAGGAGGGGCAAATTCGCTGTGTCATGTTCCGTGGCAAAAATGCCCAAGTGGGCTTTATGCCCCAATCGGGGGATTTGGTCGAGGTCGGAGCTAGTCTCGGCTTGTATGTTCCACGAGGAGATGTGCAGTTAACCGTCCAGGTGATGCGCCGTGCGGGTATGGGCGGGCTATTTGAAGCCTTTTTAAAGCTCAAAGCCAAGTTGGCCAAAGAGGGGCTATTCGAAGTAGATCGAAAGCGACCCATACCCACTCACCCGCGCGCCATCGGTATCGTCACTTCGCCTCAAGCAGCCGCATTAAAAGATGTGCTGAGTACGCTGAGTAGAAGAGCGCCGCATATTCCGATTGTGATTTATCCCACCTTAGTGCAGGGCCCAGATGCACCCCTTAACATCATCGCGGCACTCGAACATGCCAACCGGGAGGCGGCGGTTGATGTGATTTTATTGGTGCGGGGTGGCGGCAGCATCGAAGATTTGTGGGCATTCAATCATGAGCAATTGGCGTATGCAATTGCAGAATCAACCTTGCCTATCGTCTGCGGCGTAGGGCACGAGACGGATACGACGATTGCCGATTTTGTCGCCGACTTGCGCGCACCAACACCGACCGGTGCAGCGGAGATGGCGGCGCCCCGGCGCGATCAATTGCTAGCCGAGTTGGCGAGCTTCAAACAGGGCATGACACAGGCCACCCAAAGACGAATCGAGCGCGAGGCCCAGACACTCGATCAATTTGCGCTGCGTTTAAATCATGCCATGCCAAATCCCGAGCGGATGCGCGAGCAGATTCAAAATCTCAGGCAGCGCCTCGGCCAATCGTGGATGGTGCGCACGCAATACTGGCAACGGCATCAGCAGCATCTCGCAGCGCAGTTAGAGGCGCTCAGTCCGCAGCGCACTTTGGAGCGGGGTTATGCGGTGATTTTGCAAGAGGGCGCGGGCGCAGTGCGTAAGCCAGATCAACTGCTGGCTCAGCACGATTACCGCATTCAATTGGCAGAAGGCAGTGCTGAAGTCACGCTAGCCAAAGTGAAACCTCAGTAGCGGATCGGCTCAATCGACAGAGCAACGCCAAAGGTAGCTTGCACTTTGTCCTGAATAGTTTTTGCTAGTGCTAAGACCGAATCGGCGCTACCGCCGCCGTGATTGACGAGGACTAAGGCTTGGCGTTCATATACCCCTACAGCGCCAGCGCGCAAGCCTTTAAAGCCGCAGCGATCAATCATCCAGCCTGCTGCCAATTTGCGCTTTCCGTCGCGCTCATTTCCCTCAGGGTAGGACACCAATTCTGGAAATTGCTCCAGCAATACCAAGTACTGTGCTTTTTCCACAATCGGATTTTGAAAGAAGCTACCGGCATTGCCGATCAATTTGGGATCCGGTAGTTTGCGATTGCGAATCTTGCAGACCGCAACCATGACTTCTTCCGCTGTTGGCGCATGACGATTTGCAAATGCAGCGGCCAAATCGGCAT
>DAIPIK010000078.1:0-5891 GCA_036770845.1 Polynucleobacter sp.
CCACCTTACTGCTCCCCACGCTAGTTTGGGTATGCATGATTTGGCGCTGCAGGTTAGTTAACTCAACGGCATCAAAATCCATGAGGCTGATGGTGCCAACACCGGCTGCTGCCAAGTAGGGCGCAGCAGCGCTGCCCAACCCCCCGGCCCCAATGACCAGAACGTGGGACCCGAGTAGTTTTTCTTGTCCCGCTAGGTCAATTTCATCCAGCAGTAAGTGCCTGGAGTAGCGCAGTAACTGCTCGTCGTTCATGGCCTTCGCTTATTCGAGCTTGGAGGCCGAACGCTGCACCTCTTTGCCGTCGATGAAGGCAACGGCTTGCTGCAGCATGAAGTCATCCGGACCACCTAGCTCAACGGGCTTTTTGGATTTGTCTTTTTCACGCTCTTCCGCAGTCTTGTTAGCATTTTTTTCTTCAATGCGCTGCAATTCTTCAATCCGGCGTTTTTGACGATCCAGGATTAATTTTTCTTCCGATGACTGTTTATTGCGAAGGTGTTTCTCGCTGTCAATTTCACGCGTAATTAATACGTCATCGGGATCGCCATCTTTATTTTGATCTACCGCGATATCGGGCTTAATGCCGAACGCTTGAATCGATCGACCTTTGGGTGTGTAGTAGTAAGCAGTTGTAATTTTGAGGGCAGAGTCATTCGAGAGTGGGCGAACGGTTTGCACTGAGCCTTTGCCAAAGGTGGTCTTACCAATAATGGTGGCGCGTTTGTAATCTTGGAGGGCTCCGGCAACGATCTCTGAGGCAGAGGCGGAGAACGCATTGACCAGAACCACCATCGGGATCTTTTTAAACAATGGAGGTACCGAAGCCAATGGATCGCCTGCTTCACTGAGGCGATACATTGAGGGCGTTGCATTGAAGATTTGCGTGGAATCAGGCGCCTGCCCCTTGGTTGAAACAATCACAGAATTGGCTGGCAGGAATGCTGCTGCAACCCCAACAGCCCCTTGTAGCAGGCCTCCGCCATTGTTGCGCAAATCTAAGATGACGCCTTTGAGGTTGGGATTTTTCTCCGCAATCTCGCTCAGCTTCTTCGCTAGGTCGGGAACAGTTCGCTCTTGAAAGCTGGTAATCCGAACCCATGCAATGTTCTGATCTACGATTTTGGTTTTGATCGATTGCACTTTGATTTCAGCGCGGGTGATCGTCACTGGAAAACTTCGCTCTTCACTTTTTCTAAAAATGGTCAGTGTAATTTTTGTTCCTGGTTTGCCGCGCATGGTACGCACCGCTTTATCCAATGACATACCGCGAACAGGCTTGTCGTCAAGCCGAGTAATTAAGTCACCCGCTTGAAGGCCGGCACGTGCTGCAGGACTGTCTTCAATTGGATTGAGGACTTTTACTAAACCATCTTCCGAGGTAATTTCAATACCAAGACCGGCAAACTTACCTGCGGTTTGCTCTTGCATTTCTGAAAAGTCTTTTTTATCCAAATACGAAGAATGCGGATCTAAACTGCTCACCATGCCTTTCACGGCATCGGTCAGTAATTGCTTATCTTCGATTGGCTCAACGTACTCCCGCTTGATTTGAGAAAACACATTCGATAGTGTGCGCAGTTCATCTAGCGGTAGTGTTGTAGCACCCTGTTGCGCTGTGGCAGAAAATTGGATCGTCGCGGCAACGCCGGCAATGAGACCAACAGAAACAAGAGCAATGCTTTTAAAGAAATGGCGCATGTGGGCGATCGGGTTTTCGGTACTGGATTGAGTATGTTGCTTATTTTGCTCTAGTCTAGGTAAAAATGCTGTTTCGGCTTCAAATCATCGTCCAATTCATACACCAAGGGTTTGCCGTTGGGCACATTGACCTTCATGATGTCGGTTTCGGAGGTTCCATCCAGGTATTTAATCAAAGAGCGGATGCTATTGCCGTGGGCAACCAAAACAACCCGTTTACCTAGCTTGAGTGCAGGTGCAATCGACTCGTTCCACAGCGGCATCACCCGATCAATCGTATCTTTTAGGCACTCACCCAGGGGAATATCACCCTGCTCTAGCTTGGTATAGCGGCGATCGCCGTGGCTGTTGCGCTCATCGCTCAGGTCGAGCAAGGGTGGGCGAACATCAAAGGAGCGGCGCCAAATATGCACCTGCTCATCGCCGTACTTGGCCGCAGTTTCAGCCTTATTCAAACCAGTCAGCGCGCCGTAATGGCGCTCATTTAAGCGCCAGCTGTGTACCACCGGAATCCACATGAGGTTCATTTCATCTTGAATGTACCAAAGCGTGCGGATCGCACGGCGCAAAACCGAGGTATATGCAATATCAAACTCATACCCGGCTTTTTTAAGGTTTTTGCCTGCAGCGATGGCCTGATCAATGCCTTTTTGGGTTAAATCGACATCGGCCCAGCCTGTGAAGCGGTTCTCAAGGTTCCAGACAGATTCGCCATGGCGGATAAGGACAAGTTGTTTCATAGAGCCATTCTATAATCTAAAGATGAACTTTCTAATGCAAATCGAAAATATGGCGCTTATTGCGCTCGTATTAGTTACGGGCGTAGCGCTGTTTCTGCCTACATTATCAACGCTAATTATGGGGGGTGGAATATCGCCAACCGAGGCTACCACTTGGATCAATCGGAAAAAGGCGCAAATTTTAGATGTGCGCTCTGAAGCTGATTTTCAGGCTGGCCATTTGCCTAATGCAAAGCGAATTGCGGAGGATCAAATTGCCTCCGGGATCGATAAACTCAAACTGGACCGCAAATTACCCGTGATTGTGGTTTGCCAAAGTAACGTCGCCTCACGTGGCCCGATTAAGGCCCTTCAGTCCGCTGGATTTGCAGAGGTTAAAAACCTCGATGGTGGTGTGCAGGCGTGGACTACGGCCGGATTACCATTGGCTAAAAGCTAAGCGATGCCTTCCGTTCTCATGTACAGCACCCGCGTTTGCCCTTACTGCGTGATGGCTGAAAAGCTGTTGCAGAAAAAAGGAGTAACGCAGTTGGAAAAAATTCTAATTGATGCCGATCCTGCCCAGCGCGAGACCATGATGACCCGAACCGGACGTCGTACCGTCCCACAAATTTACATTGGCGATCACCATGTCGGCGGTTACGACGACTTGGCTGCCCTTGATCGTGCGGGTAAGCTGGACGCCTTATTGGCTGACCCAATCTAATTTTTTAACGAGAGAGTCCTGTATGAGCGAGCAAACAGCATCCCCAAAAGACGGAGTCGGCGAAGCAGTAGAGCCAAGCTTCAATATTCAACGGATTTACCTGAAGGATCTATCGCTTGAGCAGCCCAATGCCCCTGCTATTTTGTTGGTGCAAGAAGAGCCGCAGATTCAGGTAGAGATTGATGTAAGTGTTGATCCATTGGCTGAAGGTATTTTTGAGGTGGCTTTGATCTCAACCTTGACAGCACGCGTTGACGGCAAGGTTCTATTTTTGGTTGAAGCAAAGCAAGCCGGTATTTTTCACTTCGTTCTTATTCCACCAGAGCAGGTTGATCCGATGCTCGGTGTAACTTGCCCCACTATCTTGTTCCCGTATTTGCGTTCCAATGTGGCCGATATCGTGAGCCGAGCCGGCTTTCAGCCGATCCACCTGAGTGAAATTAATTTCCACAGCCTATATCAACAGCGCTTATTGCAGGCTCAAGGCTCTGCTGGAGGCGATGGCAATGAATCGACTCAGGAAAGCAAAATCATTTTGCCCAACTAAATACCGGACGAGTCACGCACGATGAATGTGACACTACTGGGGGCAGGTGCATGGGGCACAGCCATGGCGGCTCAAGCAGCGCAGCATTTGCCACCAGGCTCAGTCAGGCTTTGGGCTCGGAGTTCTGAGCAAGCAAAAGTAATGCAGGCAGAGCATCAGAATCAGCGCTACCTTCCCGGCATCACCCTGCCAACTGCATTGCAGGTGGATTCTGATTTAAAGCGCACATTAGGACTCTTGCGTCCAAGCGATTTGCTTGTAATCGCTACGCCCATGTCCGGTCTGTCCGAGACCATTGCTTGCGTTTTGCAGCAAGCAGCGCAACCCCTCAATATCGTGTGGTTGTGTAAGGGCCTAGAGCCGATTACGGCACTCCTGCCGCATCAAGTAGTTGAACGAGAGTTAGCCAAAAACGGCCGCGGCATTGCACATGCCGTAGGCGTTGTGTCAGGCCCTAGCTTTGCCAATGAGGTAGCACGTGGTCTGCCATGTGCGTTAACGGTGGCTAGTAAATCAGCAGCATTGTGTCAAGTAGTTCAGGCCGCTTTTCATCATGGCAATATGCGCATTTATGCCAGCGATGATTTGATTGGTGTAGAGCTTGGTGGGGCTGTAAAAAATATTATGGCGATTGCAGCTGGCATTGGCGATGGCCTAGGCTTAGGCCTCAATGCACGAGCCGCAGTGTTAACCCGCGGCCTTGCCGAAATGATGCGGCTAGTGAAGGCTGCTGGCGGAAAGCCCGAGACCTGCATGGGATTGACAGGCGCGGGCGATCTGATTTTGACCGCAACGGGTGATTTATCACGCAATCGTCGCGTCGGTTTATTGCTGGCTGAAGGACAATCGCTGCAAACCGTACTGAATAATTTAGGCCACGTTGCGGAGGGTGTTTTGTGTGCGGCTGCAGTAGCTGATTTAGCAAAGCGCCTCAATGTGGATATGCCGATTACCAGCAATATGTGCGATGTGCTCTCGGGGCAGATTACCGCGCACCAGGCAGTGCAAAAACTGATGGGCCGCGAGCCAAGACCAGAACATTAAATGCCGTCTTTAGGCGCCGCCCGCAAAGCCGTTTTGTCGCCAGGCCTCATATACCAAGATAGCGACGCTGTTCGATAAATTGAGGCTACGGCTGTTTTCCCGCATGGGTAGTCGAACGCGGTTTTGCTCAGGGATGGCATTGCGTACTTCATCGCTGATCCCCTTGGTTTCCGAACCAAAAACAAAATAGTCGTTTTCAGTAAAGCGCGCCTGTGCAAAGCTAGCCTTGCCTTTGGTTGTGAGTGCAAATAAGTGCGTTGGATCTGGCTGGGTTTTGTCTAAAAAGTCAGACCAGCTTTTGTAGATCAAGAGACTGGCAAATTCATGGTAATCCAAGCCAGCCCTGCGCAATTTGGCATCTTCCAGTGGAAAGCCCAAGGGCTCGATCAGGTGTAGCGTTGCCCCGGTGTTTGCGCACAAGCGAATGATATTGCCCGTATTGGGCGGAATTTCAGGTTCGAATAAAACAACATTAAACATCGCTATGGATTCCTTGAGTGATCCGTGTTTGGGGCCTTAGGGTACGCAATACAACCCAATTGACAACGGAACGTGCACCATTATCCTTCAGCAGGGTAGCGATCTCCTGCAGGGTTGAGCCGGTAGTCATGACGTCATCAAATACCACGATCGATTTATTCTGTATTTTTGCTAGTGCCTGCGGGCGAATGTAAAACGCATGACGTAAGGCGGTTTGCCGATCGAGGCGATTGTGCTCGACTTGATTTACATCCGAGTGGTATCGCCCCAAGGCATTGGCAATCGGCTCAATTGAGGGCGGCAGTCGAATGCGCTTGGCTATTTCCCAGGATTGGTTAAAGCCGCGGTGACTGAGTTTTTGCGTGCTGAGCGGCACGGGTAATAACACGGCTGCTTCAGAGGCATCTAGATGTGGAAGGGCCAAGCGGCTCCAGGTAAAGGCAATGGCGTCGGCAATGGCTAGGCGCCGCTGGTATTTCAGCTGATGCATTGCGTTCTGTAAGACGCCATCGTAGCGATCAAGGCAATGGGTTCGATCAAATGCCGGGGCTTTTAATAGGCAGGCGCTGCATTGATTTTGTTCGGTGCTATAGCCATCAATATCAACGCCGCAGCGGATACAGCAGGGGTAATGAAAGAGCGATTGGTTTTCTAAAAACGCGAAGCAAGCAGGGC
>DAIPIK010000079.1:0-5868 GCA_036770845.1 Polynucleobacter sp.
GTCATTTTCCCTGCTATGAACGGCTTGCCTGAAAAGCGCATCATCATTTTGGCTAAGGGCCGTTTGGTTAACTTGGGTTGCGGAACTGGTCACCCATCTTATGTGATGAGCTCTTCGTTTGCGAACCAAGTGATCGCGCAAATTGAGTTGTGGGGCGCAGTCGGTACGAAGAAATACCCCGTCGGCGTTTATACCTTGCCAAAGCACTTAGATGAAAAAGTAGCGCGCTTGCAGCTGAAGAAGCTGAATGCGCAACTGACCGAGTTGAGCGATCAACAGGCCAGCTACATTGGAGTGACAAAGCAAGGCCCGTATAAGCCAGAGCATTACCGTTATTAATCGCAGCAGTACTAGATAGGTCAAATGCAATGGAATTGAGCGTCGAATTTTTTCCGCCTAAAACACCAGAGGGAGAAAACAAACTCCGACTGGTGCGTGAGCGCTTTAGTGAATCACTGAAGCCGGCGTTCTATTCCGTTACGTTTGGCGCTGGTGGCTCAACCCAGTCTGGTACTTTAAAGGTGGTTAGCGAAATTCATGCGGCTGGTGAGTCTGTGGCTCCCCATTTATCCTGCGTTGGCAGTTCGCGCGACAGTGTGCGCGGGATGCTGCATCAGTATCGCGATTTAGGCATTCGTCGCATCGTTGCCTTGCGGGGCGATTTGCCATCGGGTATGGGGCAGTATGGTGAGTTCTCGCATGCCAATCAATTGGTCGAGTTCATTCGGGCAGAGACGGGCGATTGGTTTCACATTGATGTAGCGGCTTACCCTGAGACGCATCCACAGGCAAAGTCGCCCGCCTCGGACCTGCAGTTTTTTGTAGAAAAAATGAAGGCGGGCGCTAATTCAGCGGTTACCCAATACTTTTTTAACTCGGATGCGTACTTTCGTTTTGTAGAAGACGCGTATGACCTAGGTGTTACCCAGCCGATTATTGCGGGGATTATGCCGATTACCAATTGCAGTCAGTTATTGCGCTTTTCAGATGCATGCGGCGCTGAAGTGCCGCGGTGGATTCGCTTGCGTTTGCAGTCCTTTGGCGACGATACGGCATCCATCAAATCGTTTGGTGAGGACGTCGTGACCGACTTATGTGATCAGCTGCTGGTTACGGGCGCGCCCGGTTTGCATTTTTATTCGCTAAACCAAGCCGACGCGGTATTGGCGATTGCCGAGAACCTAAACCTAGGCTCAAATTAATCGCCTTTAAAGCGCAATCCAGATTCGGTCAGCATGGCATCGAGTGGCTCATCATGGGCCTCCGCTTGCCACTGATTTGGGTTTAATTGCTGCCAGTCATATCCAACCCCAATACAGACTATGTTTGGCTTTGCAGTGCGTAAGCACGCTAGTGTTCGGTCAAAATAACCGCCGCCATAGCCTAGTCGCCAGTACTGCATTTGCAGGGAATCTCTGTGGATATTACTAGCCCAAGACCAACCTACGCAGGGGATCAAAATGCAGTCGGGCTCAATGGACTTAATTTTGGGGTCATTTGGATTGGGTTCTGAAATCCCGTGTTGCTGGCTTATCAATGCATCTCCATCCTGCCAGGAATAAAAATCAAGCTGCTTGTCAGCGCGCATGATGGGTAGGGCTAACTGCCTGCCATGCTTTGCTTTGGCCCAGTCGATGAGGCATTGGCGTAAATCAACTTCCTGTTGAATCGGCCAATACAGTGCAATTGATTCGATGGGCTGCAACTCTGTTGCGAGCGCTTGATTTAACGCTGCTAGCACTGCTTGGCTTGCAGAAGCGGTGCTTGGGTCTTGCGCGTACGAGGTGCGTTCCAGTAACAGTCGATTTCGAAGGGCTTTTAAATCAGGGTTCGGCATACGAAATAGTATCAAGCAAGAGTGCTAAGAATGAAAAAACAAATAAAAGTTAGACTATAGGGATGACGCCATTTATTCGCACTGATCGCTTTTTTACAGCACTACCGCTCGTAAGCTCTCTCAGATGGATGCTAACAGCCATTTTGATCTGTTGCGCACTCTTTATTGCTCAGGAACATGCGCTGGCCAAAAAGCCGGCGAAACCAGCCAATAACCCACTGGAGTTGACCGAGGCAGACAGAACATTCATTGAGTTGCGGGATGCTGCCCGTAAAAATGATGCTGTGCGTGCCCAGCAGCTTGCTGCCAGTCTGCCCAACTACATCATGGGCGATTACGTCGAGTACTTCAAGATTAAGCCTCAGCTATTTGATACAGGCGGTATGGCGCGCGCCGAAACAACGGCGGATAGCCAGGTGATGGCGTTTTTAAGTAAGTATGAGGGGACTGCCCTAGCTGACCGTATGCGCAATGACTGGCTGCTGGTATTGGGAAAGCGCAAAGACTGGCGTGCGTTTGATGCGGAATATCCTAAATTTGCATTGGATGATGACACTTCAGTGAAATGCTACGCCCTGCAATCGCGTTTAGCCCAAGGCGAAATTGCAGCAAAGACAGCGCACGATGCGCGACTCGTGATGTTAGACCCCAAGTTTTATGGTCAAGGTTGTCAGGAGTTGGTGCCCTTATTATTGAATGCTGGGGCCATTACACCTGCCGAAGCAAAAGCCTACGGCCGTAGTGCTGCCGAAATGGGACTCGAGACCATGGGCCGGAAAATGGCCGGAGAAGATCCCATTGGCGAGATTGTGAAGGCAGCCAGAGCCGACCCCGTGAAAGCCTATCGCGACTTTTCTCAGAGTGCAACGCGGTATAGCAAAGAAAACCAAGCGGCAGGGTGGGGTGTAATCGGACAGTTTTTGGCCAAGCGCCAAGACCTCAGGGCAGATGATGTCTTCCGGATGCAGCACGACCTAGGCTTTAGTGAATTGCTCTCGATCGAAAGTCAAGAATGGAAAGTACGAGCAGCATTGCGCGCGCAGGATTGGCCCTTAGTGCGGGATGCCATTGAAACCATGAATCCTGCGCTACGGCAGAAAGACCCTGCGTGGACCTATTGGTATGGGCGAGCACTCGAGGCTACTGGGCAAGCCGCCAAGGGAAAAGAGCAGTATGAGCTGATTCATGAGCAATTTAATTTTTATGGGCAATTGGCGCGCGAAGAGCTTGGCAAGAAAACCCAAATTCCAACGCGAGTTCGGGTAACGGATCAAGAAATCAAGCCTATGGCGGAGCGTAAAGGCTTTATTCGTGGCGAGCGTTTCTACGCGATGAATTTACGCTTTGAGGGCAACCGCGAATGGAATTGGGAATTGCGTGGCATGAGCGATAAAGAGCTTTTGGCTGCTGCCGAATACGCAAAACGAATCCAGCTCTATGATCGGACCGTCAACACGGCAGATCGAACGAAAGCAGAACATGATTTCACCTTGCGCTTTCCAACACCCTACCGCGAGGAGCTAACTCCCATCGCCCGCCAAATTGATCTCAATTTGGCGTGGGCTTATGGATTGATTCGACAGGAGTCGCGCTTTATTATGAATGCCACCTCTTCCGTAGGCGCATCGGGTTTGATGCAAGTCATGCCGAATACGGCGAAGTACGTTGCTAAGAAAATTGGCATGACCTCGTATACGCAGGAAAAGCTAAAAGATACCAATACCAACTTAACCTTAGGAAGCAATTACCTCAATATGGTGCTGATGGATTTGGATGGATCATGGGTGTTAGCATCGGCTGCCTACAATGCAGGCCCATCCCGTTCTAAGTTATGGCGCGAGCGCTTAAACGCTCCCGTTGAGGGCGCGATTTTTGCAGAGACCATACCGTTTCATGAAACCAGAACCTACGTTAAAAACGTATTATCTAATGCAAGTTATTACTCGGGTGTGATGACTGGCCAAACCATTTCTTTAAAACAGCGCCTTGGAACCATTGCCCCCAAGGCTGCAATACAAAGTGAGTTGCCATGAAATACGACGTACTAGTCATTGGTGGTAATGGATTCGTAGGTGGCGTCTTAGTACGCAGACTGCAGCGCGAGGGTTATTCGGTCTTATTGCCAACGCGCCATTTGGCGGCAGCACGGGATTTTCGTTTGTTACCAAGCGTTCACCTGACCCAAGCCGACGTCAATGATCAAGCCACCTTAAATGACTTATGTAGTCAGGTTAAGCCAGGTGGCACCGTCATTAATTTAGTCGGTGTCTTGCACGATCGTCCAGCCAAGCCCTATGGCAAGGTATTTGAGCGCGCCCATGTATTGCTACCAACCCACTGCATCGCTGCAATGAAAGCCAATGGCATCAAGCGCTATTTGCACATGAGTGCATTGGGCGCAGACTCGCATGGTCCATCGATGTACCAACGCAGCAAAGGCGATGGTGAAGCTGCGGTCCGGGCCAGCGGATTGGATTGGACTATCTTTAGACCTTCCGTCATCTTTGGACAAGAGGATCAATTCATCAATCTGTTTGCTAACTTGGCAAAAGTCTTTCCAGTGATTCCCTTAGCAAATTCGCAGGCGCTGTTTCAGCCGGTAAGCGTCAATGATGTGGCCGCCGCCTTTGTTGCCGCGATCACGATGAAGCAAACTATCCACCAAACCTATTCCTTGGTCGGTCCTGAAGTACTCAGCATGGCAGAGCTGGTTCGTTTTGCGGCCTTAAAAGCACAAACCACGACGCGTGTTATTCCAATGCCAGCAATCGTAGGTTACCTGCAAGCATTGATGTTCGAATTCTTGCCCGTGCCCACCTTGATGTCACGTGACAACATTGCATCCATGCAATTACCGAATGTATTGCCCCCGACTGCAGCAGATGACTTGATCACTACCTTCGGCATATCGCGCCAATCCATCCGGAGTCTGTTGGCTTGAACGTATACGCCGTTGGCGGAGCAATACGGGATGCTGTAATGGGTATCCCGGTGAACGACATTGATTATGTGGTGGTCGGAAGCAGTGCAGAAGAAATGATTGCGCTGGGCTACCAGCCGGTTGGTAAAGACTTCCCAGTCTTTTTACATCCCCAGACCCATGCCGAATATGCCTTGGCTCGGACCGAACGAAAAACAGGTGTTGGTTACCAGGGATTTCATTTTTATGCTGACCCTTCGGTTACCTTGGAGCAAGATTTACAGCGGCGCGATCTCACCATCAATGCCATGGCTCAGCGGGTCGATGACACTGGCGCACGAGTAGGTCCCATCATCGATCCTTGTGGTGGGCAAAACGATATTCAGGCCAAGGTATTCCGCCATGTTTCCGCTGCATTTGCAGAAGACCCATTACGTTTATTGCGCATTGCTCGGTTTGCTGCGCGCTTTCCAGCATTTACGATTGCACCCGAAACACAAGAGGCGCTGCAGGCTATTGTGAAATCAGGTGAGTTGTCGACACTATCACCAGAGCGCGTATGGCAAGAGCTCGAGCGGGGCATGCGTTCGGCAGATCCGCTGCGCATGCTTGAAGTTCTTTTAGGGACTGGCGCTGCAGAGCAATTTTTGCCGCAGCAATTAATTGCAGTTTGCAGGAATACGCAAGCAAAAAAACAGCTGGCGAGTGACCTTGATTCGTTAGCAGCAAACAAAGCAGCAGACGTCGATTCAGTTTGTGCCGTGCTATTGGCCGATCTCAGTGAAGAGGCTATTCGGCAATGGTCCGAAACAACCCGCATGCCACATGGAACCCGGGATTTTGCAGAACTATTCTCAGTACTAAAAAAACGAGTGACACAGCAAGGCTATAGCGCAGGTGACATTCTGGCTTGGTTTAACCGAGCCGATGCGTGGCGTAAGCCCGAGCGTGCAGAAAAATTAATTGCACTAGCCGGTGTTTTAGGTTTTCAGGTAGAGGGAATTGGCTCCGCCCTAAGGGCAGCACTGGCCATCGATAGCCAAGCTGTTATTCAGAGTCTTTCAGCAGCAGAGCAACAACAGGGTGAACGCATTCGCTCCGCAATCGATGC
>DAIPIK010000080.1:0-5833 GCA_036770845.1 Polynucleobacter sp.
GCACTGGCCAAAGACAATAAAAAATCCGCATCAGCCTTAGAAATAGCAGGCACATCCGCAAGACCGGCAGACCCGAGAGCTAAGAGCCAATGAATTTCGACAAAAACCCGTTGCTTCATGAACGCAGACTCGGACAACCAGGGTCGCAATCCATCCAGCTTGCTGGCGTAGCGCCCATCGAGTGGGGATAAGGCGTTTAAAGTACTAATCGGTTGGCTCACGGTCCTGCCTTTTTGGGATGTAATCGATAAGACCCTATTTTAAAGCGTTATTGGGTCGCACCCTCATGACGCGGCTATACTCCTACGCTATGAAAATTATTGGTTCAATCACGAGTCCCTATGTCCGTAAAGTACGGATTGTCCTTGCCGAAAAGAAGATCGAGGCTGATTTTGTCCTTGAAAACGTCTGGGCTCCCGAAACGACCATTGGACAAACCAACCCCCTCGGTAAGATTCCCTGCTTGGTGATGGACGATGGCAGCGCTGTTTTTGATTCACGGGTAATCGTGGAGTACGTGGATACCTTGAGCCCCGTTGGCAAGTTAATTCCGACCGATGGA
Source organism: Polynucleobacter sp. (assembly GCA_036770845.1). Lineage (GTDB taxonomy): Bacteria > Pseudomonadota > Gammaproteobacteria > Burkholderiales > Burkholderiaceae > Polynucleobacter. The sequence goes on from DAIPIK010000080.1 coordinate 563, forward strand.
CGCGATCGTGCCGCGGTTAAAACCTGGGAAGCCTTGGCGGATGGGGTCTTGGATGCCGGTATTCTGGCCAGACTAGAAGCGACCTGGCGGCCAGCAGAGCAGCAAAGTCCTGCTTGGATTGAGCGCCAAATGAGCAAAATCGATGCAGCCCTCAGAAGCATGTCGATTGGCCTGGGCGAATCCAATTACTGCCACAACAATCAATTTAGCTTGGCCGACATTGCCGTTGGTTGCGCCTTGGGTTACCTGGATTTTCGCTTTCCATCCTTGGATTGGCGCACGCCATTCCCGAACTTAGAGCGCCTCTACCAAGGGCTAATGCAGCGGCAGTCCTTTAAAGACACGGTCCCACCAGCAGCCTAAGGCTTAAGGGCTCGGGGCGCTTATTCTGGGCTCGCGGAAATAATCCCGCCACCCAAGCAAATATCACCGTCATAGACCACCGCGGACTGACCTGGGGTCACCGCCCACTGCGAATCCGTAAATTGCAGAGCAAATCCAGCAGATGCAATATCAAGGGTGCAATTGGCATCCGTTTGGCGATAGCGTGTTTTGGCTGCAAAGGCTCCTGCTAATGGAGCTGAACCACTAATCCAGCTGGCATCGATTGCATTTAAATACTGACTGCATAACCAGGGATGTTCGTGGCCTTGCGCAACATACAAGGTATTGCTCGCCATGTCTTTGCGCGCGACATACCAAGCATCGCCATTGCCATCTTGGCTACCGCCAATCCCAATCCCTTTGCGCTGACCGAGCGTAAAGAACGCTAAGCCCATGTGCTCGCCGACTATCTTGCCATCTGGGGTTTTAATCGGGCCTGGGGTAGTGGGCAGGTAGCGATTCAAAAATTCCCGAAACGGCCGCTCACCAATAAAACAAATGCCAGTCGAATCTTTTTTACGTGCATTTGGTAAACCAATTTGGTCAGCCAACGTGCGCACTTCGGTCTTGGCCATTTCACCCAATGGGAACATCACCTTTGCCAGCTGCTGCTGACTCAGGCGGTGCAAAAAGTAACTTTGATCCTTGCTGGCATCGAGTCCCTTTAGTAGCTGAACGCCTTCCACGGCGTGCCTTGCACGGGCGTAGTGCCCCGTGGCGATAGCGTCAGCACCCAAGGCCATCGCGTGGTCTAAAAAGGCTTTGAATTTGATTTCGGCATTACACAAGACATCGGGATTGGGGGTTCGCCCGGCGGCGTATTCGCGTAAAAATTCAGCAAAAACACGCTCCCGGTACTCTTCAGCAAAGTTCACCGCCTCTACATCAATCCCAATTAGGTCCGCTACCGAGACCACATCAAGCCAATCTTGGCGGCTCGAGCAATACTCACTGTTGTCGTCGTCTTCCCAGTTTTTCATAAAAAGTCCAATAACTTCAAAGCCTTGCTGTTTTAAAAGCCAAGCCGTTACGGACGAATCCACGCCCCCAGACATCCCCACCACGATTTTTGAGGGCTGAGACAGCGGAATTGCGGAAGATTGAAGGTCGAGCATCGAAAAATGAGAGAATTACACTTAAGTTACCGGTTCCCCATTGTAAAAGTCTTACGTTGGATACACACCAATAAAAAGAAATTATCAACGCAATGGGTAAGTGTGCTCACAAGGCCAAGCTGCTTTAACTGATACCGCTTTTCTAAATTATTTGCTTTCGGAGACATGCCATGCGCATTGGAGTGCCACTAGAAACCAGACCGGGGGAAACTCGGGTTGCAGCCACACCGGAGACGGTCAAAAAGCTGATCGGCCAAGGTCATCAATTCATTATTCAATCGGGTGCCGGTAACGGTGCCAGTGTCCCTGATTCGGCGTATGAAGCCGTTGGCGCCACCATTGGTAGCGCTGCCGACGCTTTTGCAGCGGAGATGGTGCTAAAGGTCCGCAGCCCCCAAGCCGCTGAACTCAAACAAATCAAATCGGGTACCGTGCTGATTGGCATGCTCGATCCATTTGATAACGAGGCGATTGCGGCAATGGCTAGCCAAGGCCTTACCGCCTTTGCCCTTGAAGCAGCACCACGCACCACCCGCGCCCAAAGCATGGACGTGCTGTCTTCTCAGGCCAACATTGCAGGCTACAAAGCCGTGATGATCGCTGCTAACGAATATCAGCGCTTTATGCCCATGCTGATGACCGCTGCAGGTACCGTCAAAGCAGCACGCATACTCATTTTGGGTGCTGGCGTTGCAGGCCTGCAAGCCATTGCGACAGCAAAGCGTTTAGGTGCTGTGATTGAAGCTTCTGATGTGCGCCCTGCCGCAAAAGAACAAATCGAATCGCTTGGCGCTAAGTTTGTGGATGTGCCCTACGAGACCGATGAAGAGCGCGAGATCGCCAAAGGCGTTGGTGGCTATGCGCGTCCGATGCCCGAGTCGTGGATGAAGCGCCAAGCTGCTTTGGTTGCTGAGCGCGCCATGCAAGCGGACATTGTGATTGCCACTGCCTTAATTCCAGGACGCAAGCCGCCCGTCTTATTGCACAGCGAGACCGTAGCTAAGATGAAGCCTGGTTCAGTCGTCATTGATTTGGCTGCAGGCCGTGGTGAAAACGGTTCTGGCAATTGCCCCCTAACTCGCGCAGACCAAATCGTCGATGCGAATGGCGTGAAAATTGTCGGCCATACGAATTTACCCAGCATGGTTGCAGCAGACGCTTCGGCACTCTATGCACGCAACGTCCTGGACTTTATGAAACTCATCATCAATAAAGAAGCGCAGCTCGCTATTCCTGCTGCTGCCGATGATGACATTGTTGCAGCCTGCCTCATGTGTCGTGATGGCCAAGCTGTCCGTACCAATTAATTATTGAAGGAATGATCATGGATGCAGCTGCAATTCAAAGTATTCTTACGGTCCAAAACATTACGGTGTTTGTGCTGGCCATTTTTGTGGGCTACCACGTGGTTTGGAACGTCACGCCCGCATTGCATACGCCCTTGATGGCGGTGACCAATGCGATTTCTGGAATTATCATCGTCGGCGCTTTGTTGCAAACCGAAGTCATCAACGGCGATGAAATTACCCTCACCAGCATGATTGGTGCGCTTGCTGTCTTCCTGGCCTCGATAAACATTTTTGGTGGCTTTATGGTCACCCGCCGCATGCTTGAAATGTTTAAAAAGAAGGCTCCTAAAAACGAAGCCGCTGGCACAAAGTAAGAGAACCCCATCATGTCTAATATCACAGCGATTTCTTATCTCATTTCTTCGGTGCTCTTTATCCTCGCGTTGCGGGGTTTATCGTCACCGACCACATCCCGTCAAGGTAACGTCTATGGAATGATCGGCATGCTGCTCGCCGTCATCACCACCTTCTTGATTCCCACATTTAAGCCCGTTTATTGGCTGATTGGCATTGCCATTGTTGCTGGCGCGATCATCGGTTCGATTGCTGCTAAACGCGTGCAAATGACCAAGATGCCTGAGCTGGTTGCCTTAATGCACTCCTTTGTTGGTCTATCGGCAGTATTAATTGCGATTGCAGCGGTAATCAACCCAGCGCAAGACCACTCGGGCGCGCAGAAGATCGAGCTCTTTATTGGCGCGTTCATTGGCGCGATTACCTTTACTGCTTCGATCATTGCCTTCGGTAAGTTGTCCGGCAAAGTCAGCGGCAAGCCAGTGACTTTCTCTGGCCAGCACATGCTGAACCTGATTCTTGCGATATTGATGGTTGCGGCTGGAGTGGTGTATTTCTTAACCGATAGCCATGCGGCCTTCCTAGCGATGTGCGCAGTTGCTTTGGTCCTCGGTGTCACCCTCATCATCCCAATCGGTGGCGCTGATATGCCAGTAGTGGTATCGATGCTCAACAGCTATTCCGGCTGGGCAGCAGCAGGTATTGGCTTTACCCTCAACAACCCAGTCTTGATCATTGCCGGTGCCTGCGTTGGCTCTTCGGGTGCGATTCTGTCTTACATCATGTGTAAGGCAATGAACCGCTCAATCATCGCAGTTTTGCTCGGCGGCTTTGGTGCTGAAGCGGCTGGTGGTGGCGATGATGATGGCGCGCCCAAGAACTACAAAACGGGTTCGGCTGAAGATGCGGCATTCTTAATGACCAATGCCGATACCGTGATCATTGTTCCAGGCTACGGTTTGGCGGTTGCGCGCGCGCAGCATGCACTCAAAGAGTTAACCGAGAAGTTGACGCACCACGGCGTAACGGTGAAGTATGCAATTCATCCGGTTGCAGGGCGGATGCCAGGCCACATGAACGTCTTGCTCGCAGAAGCCGAAGTACCCTACGACCAAGTCTTTGAAATGGAAGACATCAACAGCGACTTCGGTCAGGCTGACGTGGTTCTGGTTCTGGGCGCAAACGACGTGGTTAATCCAGCAGCGCGCACGCCAGGTAGCCCGATCTTTGGCATGCCGATTCTGGAAGCTTTTAAAGCCAAGACCATCATTGTCAACAAGCGCTCGATGGCTGCCGGTTACGCTGGCTTAGACAACGAACTCTTCTACATGGACAAAACCATGATGGTCTTCGGTGATGCGAAGAAGGTCATTGAAGACATGGTCAAGGCGGTTGAGTAAGCAGTAAACAGTAAGGAATGCAGCCACTGCTGCAACTGTAGCTTCTCAAGGTTGCTTGAGCTTGAACAGACAATGGTAAGCGTAGCAATAACGCTTACCATTTTTTTATGCCCATAGCGACTGCTCGCCTTCCCGAACGCGCGCGGTGCGCAGTACACTCTGAACATTGCTTTTCTGGTTAGTCCTTATGCGCAGCAGCCTACTGTTTTTCCTCCTCAGTATTGCCAGCCTGCATGCCTATGGCATGAGCTTCTCAATGGTGGAGCGCTGCTATGCCGAACTCACCCCGACGTGCCAAACCATGGTCCTTGCCGAGGGTACGATTGACGTGGAGACCGTTGCGCAATTCAAAGCCTTTAGCCAACATCTCCCCGCCGGCACCTGGATTGCCCTAACGAGTCCGGGGGGTAGCTTAGTCAGCGGTATGCAACTGGGCACACTGTTTCGGGAGCGGGGATTTAATACCACTTTAGGCAGTAGCGATTACAGCGGGAGCAGTTGCCTATCGGCCTGTGCGTATGCGTTTTTAGGTGGGCTCACGCGCTTCATTCCTCCGAATGGCCGTTATGGCTTGCATCAGTTTCGCGGCGCAACCAAAGAAATGGGGGCAGCAGATACCCAAAAGCTGAGTGCTATTTTGGCCAAATATATTGACGCAATGGGCGCCGATCGTCGCCTGCTCGACATTGCCCAGCTTACCGCCTCCGATCGAGTTGCCCTCTTAAGCCC
>DAIPIK010000081.1:0-5827 GCA_036770845.1 Polynucleobacter sp.
GGGTTATCGCATTAAGTTACTGGGCATTACCAAGAAAACCAAATCCGGGATTGAGCTGCGAGTTCATCCGACCTTGATACCCAGCAAACGCTTGATTGCGAATGTGGAAGGTGCCATGAATGCGGTTCAAGTGTTTGGTGATGCGGTAGGCACTACGCTTTACTACGGTAAAGGCGCCGGCTCCGAGCCAACCGCTTCCGCTGTGATCGCTGACTTAGTGGATGTCACCCGGTTGATGACGGCTGACCCCGAAAATCGGGTGCCGCATTTGGCATTCCAGCCAGACGCCGTGCGCGATACGGTTGTTTTGCCTATTGGTGAGATCACCACTAGCTATTACTTGCGTTTACGCGTTGCGGATCAAGCTGGCGTGTTAGCAGACATTACTAAAATATTGGCATTGCATGGCGTCTCGATTGATGCGCTCTTGCAAAAAGAGGCGAATGAAGGTGAGAGTCAAACTGATCTTGTCATGCTGACGCATGAAACCAAAGAAAAAAATATGCTGGCTGCGATTACGGATATTCAAAGCTTGAAAACCGTCGTTGGCGAGATCGTTAAAATTCGCCTCGAAAATTTATCCTAAAACACCATGCGTTATCAGTCGACCCGTGGCAATAGCCCAGAGCAATCATTCTTAGAAATTCTCTTGGGTGGCCTGGCTCCGGATGGCGGTCTTTATCTGCCAGTGCAATACCCGAAGGTAACGCCAGCACAATTGGATTCTTGGCGGGGACTTTCTTACGCTGATTTGGCGTTTGAAGTCTTGAGCTTGTATTGCCCTGATATTCCAGAGGGCGATTTGCGCGCATTGGTGCGTAAAACCTATACTGCCGCCGTTTATAGCAATGGCCGTTCCGAAGATAAAGCGAGTGACATTACGCCACTTCATTGGCTGGGCGAAGAGAGCGGTACGCGTATTGGTTTGTTGAGTTTATCGAATGGCCCTACCTTAGCATTCAAAGACATGGCTATGCAGTTGTTGGGTAATTTGTTTGAATATGCATTGCAGCGCGCAGGTCAGCATCTCAATATCTTGGGCGCCACCTCGGGTGATACCGGTAGCGCCGCTGAATATGCCATGCGCGGCAAAGCAGGAGTCCGCGTATTTATGCTTTCTCCTAAAGGGAAGATGAGTGCCTTTCAGTCGGCGCAAATGTATTCCCTGCAAGACCCGAATATTTTTAATCTCGCCGTAGATGGTGTCTTTGATGACTGCCAAGATATTGTCAAAGCCGTCAGTAACGATTTGGAATTCAAAGCCAAATACCAGATTGGCACAGTCAATTCGATTAATTGGGGGCGCGTTCTTGCGCAAGTGGTGTATTACTTTCAAGGCTATTTACTCGCAACGCAATCCAGTTCTGAAAAAGTATCCTTCACCGTTCCCTCGGGCAACTTCGGTAATGTTTGTGCGGGACACATTGCTCGCATGATGGGCTTGCCGATCGAGCGCTTAGTAGTAGCTACTAATGAAAACGATGTACTGGATGAGTTTTTCCGAACGGGTGTGTATCGTGCGCGTAAGTCTGCCGAGACCTTGCATACCTCGAGCCCATCGATGGACATCTCGAAAGCCAGTAATTTTGAGCGCTTTATTTTTGATTTATTGTCGCAAGATGGTAAGCGTACAGCGGCCCTCTTTAAGCAAGTTGAGGAAACGGGCGGTTTTGATTTATCGAGAGACCCTGCCTACGCGACGATGCAGCAGTTTGGTTTTGCCTCTGGCCGAAGTACCCATGCCGATCGCCTGAAGACTATTCGGGATGTGGATGGCAGGTATGGTGTGATGATTGATACCCATACGGCAGATGGCGTCAAAGTAGCGCGTGAGTATTTGCAAAAGGATGTTCCGATGCTGGTGCTGGAGACTGCTTTGCCGATTAAGTTTGAAGAAACGATCCAAGAGGCGCTTGGCCGCCCTGCCGAGTGCCCAGCGGCATTTAAAGACATCAAATCACTTCCCCAGCGGGTCGAATCCATTCCGGCAGACGTTAGCGTGGTGAAGCAATTTATTACCCGGCACGTCGCTTAAGCCTGCCATGACAAAGCCACCGATGTTGACGGCTCAGCAAGCCTTGGACCATTTACTTTCGCATGCAAAGCCAGTTGCTGAGATTGAACGCGTTCCAATGCAGGCTACATTAGGCCGTGTTCTTGCTGAAAACGTGAATAGCCTAGTTGATGTGCCGCCGTTGGATAACACCGCAATGGATGGTTATGCCGTCCGCACTGCGGATACTAAAAATCCTGGAAGCATCTTAAAAATTGCACAACGTATTCCGGCAGGTTCAGTTGGCACAGAACTCCAAGCAGGAACTGCTGCTCGCATTTTTACAGGTGCACCCGTTCCTCTCGGGGCAGATGCGGTAGTCATGCAAGAGGATTGCTCTACTCCGGAAGGTTCAGTTGATCAAGTGCAAGTGAATATTGCACCAGCGTTTGGCCAGTGGATTCGTCGTCGGGGCGAAGATTTAACAAGCGGCAAAACAGCGCTCACTGCGGGTACTTTTTTGCGGCCACAGGAGCTTGGCGTCGCTGCCTCTGCTGGCTTGACGCATCTAAACGTGAAACGCAGAGTCAAAGTAGCTGCATTTTTTACTGGGGACGAGCTATCGCTTCCTGGCGAGCCATTAAAGCCGGGCGGGATCTATAACTCGAACCGCGATACCTTACTGGCCTGCATTAAAGCCTTGGGATGTGATGCGACTGATTTGGGCATCGTGCCAGATCGGCTTGATGCGACGCGCGCTGCTTTGCGTCAAGCAAGCCAAGATCATGATTTGATTATTACCTCTGGCGGGGTATCGGTTGGCGAGGAGGATCACATTAAGCCAGCGGTAAGCGCTGAGGGAAGATTAGATCTTTGGCAGATTGCGATTAAGCCCGGTAAGCCGCTAGCATTTGGCGCGGTTCGTAAATCGGATCAACCAAACGATGGCGAGGCTTGGTTTATAGGCTTGCCTGGTAACCCCGTCTCGAGCTTTGTAACATTCCTATTATTCGTAAGACCATTCATTCTGAAGTTGCAGGGTCGCGAAGCAAAACAAACGCAATCGTATTTGATGCGCGCAGACTTTGATTGGCTAAAAGCCGATCGCCGCAATGAATTCTTGCGTGTCAAACTTAACTCACAGGGCGGACTTGATTTATTCCCCAATCAAAGCTCCGGTGTACTCACGAGCGCCTCTTGGGGCGATGGTCTAGTAGACTGCGCGCCAAATCAGCCAATTAAAGTCGGCGATTTAGTAAAGTACATCCCATTTGATGCACTTCTCAAATAATCGGATTACGATTTAGCCATGAAACTACAACTACGCTACTTTGCCTCGATTCGGGAAAGTCTCGGATTAGAGCAAGAGGCAATTCAATTGCCTGCATCTGTGCGTACGATGGATGATTTGCGTACCCATCTGCGGTTGCGCGGTGGTATTTGGACTGAGGTCTTGGGTGAGGGCAAGGTATTGCGCTGCGCTCTCAATCACCAGATGGTTAATGCGTCGACTGAATTAGTGGATGGCGCCGAAGTGGCTTTTTTCCCGCCGGTCACGGGGGGCTAGATGGCCATTCGCATTCAGCAAGCCGATTTTGATCTGACTACCGAGATAGCAAACCTGCGCCATGGTGATCTGCAAGTTGGTGCGATTACCTCGTTTGTAGGTACAGTGCGCGATATGAACGAGGGCAGTACGGTAAACGCCATGACCCTCGAACACTATCCAGGCATGACTGAAAAAGCCCTAGAAGATATTGTCAATCAAGCAAAAGCGCGTTGGGATATTCGGGATGCGCTCGTGATTCACCGGATTGGACCCTTGATGCCAGCAGACCAGATTGTGTTGGTGGCGGTTACCAGTGCGCACCGCGGCGAATCCTTTTTGGCCTGCGAGTTCATCATGGACTACCTAAAAACCGCAGCGCCATTTTGGAAGAAAGAAGATACACCCGAGGGTGGGCGCTGGGTTGATGCCCGCGTTACCGATGATGCAGCTGCTACGCGCTGGAATCAAAAAAAGCCCGCTTCTTAGCCCGGGGTAGGCGTTTTAACTTCATTTCTGCTTTGGATGCTGCTGATCGGTCGGGGTGCTCTTGGGTGGCCAGCAGGGTTACCGGTAGCCTAGAGCGGGTATAGCGCGCCCCTGTACCCGCATTGTGGGCACTCAGGCGGTGTTCTAGCCGATTGGTAATCCCAGCATAAAAGCTGCCGTCAGCGCACTCTAAGAGGTAAACAAGCCAGGCCAAATTGGATTTATCCATTCACAAACGCTTGAAATTGGGGATATTGCCCTAATATTCTAATGAAAGAAGCTATAGCGAACGCCTAATGCAGTTCGGCTTGGCGCAATCCCATTCAACAGGACGCAATATGAGAATCGATAAATTAACGACTAAATTTCAAGAGGCCTTGAGCGATGCGCAGAGCTTGGCCGTAGGCAAAGACAACCAGTACATCGAGCCAGCCCATCTGCTACTGGCGATGCTCAAACAACAAGACAGCGGCGTACGTAGTCTATTGACGCGTGCGGGAGTCAATGTAGCGAGCCTTGAAAAGGGCGCGGAGAAGATGATTGCGGCGCTGCCAGAAGTGCAGGGTAGCGGTGAAGTTCAAGTTGGCCGCGATCTGGCCAATTGGCTCAATTTAACGGAAAAAGAGGCCAATAAGCGGGGTGACCAATTTATTGCGGGCGAGTTGTTTTTACTCGTCGTTGCAGACGACAAAGGTGAGCTCGGTAAGCTGGCGAGAGAATGCGGCCTCACCCGTAAAGCGCTCGAGGCAGCGATTGATTTGGTGCGCGGCGGGGAGTCCGTCAATAGTGCCGACGCAGAAGGGCAGCGTGAAGCCCTGAAAAAATACACCCTTGATTTGACTGAGCGTGCCCGCATGGGCAAGCTGGATCCGGTGATTGGGCGCGATGATGAAATTCGCCGCACCATCCAGATTTTGCAGCGGCGTGGCAAAAACAACCCGGTGTTGATTGGTGAACCTGGCGTTGGTAAGACGGCAATTGTCGAAGGCCTAGCGCAGCGCATCGTCAATGGCGAAGTGCCAGAAACCCTCAAGAATAAGCGCGTACTGGTATTGGATATGGCCCTCTTATTGGCTGGCGCAAAGTACCGCGGTGAATTTGAGGAGCGCCTCAAGTCCGTCTTGAGTGATGTTGCCAAAGACGAGGGTCAAACCATTGTCTTTATCGATGAAATCCACACCATGGTTGGTGCCGGTAAGGGCGAAGGCGCCATGGATGCCGGCAATATGCTTAAGCCCGCCTTAGCGCGCGGTGAGTTGCATTGCATTGGCGCGACCACGCTTGAGGAGTACCGTAAGTACATTGAAAAAGATGCTGCTTTGGAGCGCCGCTTTCAGAAGGTGATGGTCGATGAGCCCAGTGTCGAGGCGACCATTGCGATCTTACGTGGCTTACAGGAGCGCTACGAGCTACACCATGGCATTGAGATAACCGACCCAGCGATTGTGGCAGCTGCCGAGTTATCGCATCGCTACATTACGGATCGATTCTTGCCAGATAAGGCGATTGATCTAATTGATGAGGCGGGTGCGCGCATCAAGATGGAACTTGACTCCAAACCAGAGGTGATGGATAAGCTTGATCGCCGATTGATTCAGCTCAAAATTGAACGTGAGGCCGTCAAAAAAGAGAAAGACGATGCTTCTAAAAAACGCTTGCAATTAATCGAAGATGAAATCAAGCGCTTGGGTGCCGAGTACGCCGATCTCGAAGAAATTTGGAAGGCAGAGAAGGGTGCCGCCTTGGGCGCCGCTCATCTCAAAGAAGAGATCGAAAAAGTGAAGGCCGAAATCGTGAAG
>DAIPIK010000082.1:0-5785 GCA_036770845.1 Polynucleobacter sp.
GATGCAAAAGCATTGGTTGATCTACAGCAGGACAATGCATTTTTTCCAGGCGCTCTCATCGAAGGCCCCTTTGGCTTTGATAATGCTATCTCAGCAAGTTCTGCGGCAACCAAAGGAATTCAGTCCGCGGTTTCGGGTGATCCCGATCTGCTACTTGTGCCTGATTTAGGCGCTGGAAATATTCTGTATAAATCGCTTGTTTATATGGCGGGAGCGGAGTGTGCTGGCGTCATCCTTGGCACCGCAGTACCCATTATTTTGACATCCAGGTCAGACTCTGTTTTTTCTCGAGTTGCCTCCACCGCATTGGCAATGCGCTTAGCTTAAAACTACATTTACTTTCAGAGACAAGAGAACATGTTTAAGATTTTTTCAAAAGACCCTATCCACGACCCAATTCATTCTCAAGCGCCAGCGACAGAGATAAAGACAACAACCTGTTATATGTGCGCCTGTCGATGCGGCATCCGGGCCCACCTGCGCGATGGTGAACTGGTCTACATTGATGGCAATCCGGATCACCCACTAAATCAAGGTGTGATTTGCGCCAAAGGCTCTGCCGGCATCATGAAGCAAAAATCACCTGCCCGCATTACTAAACCATTACTGCGCCGAAAAGGGAGTGATCGTGGCGCCGGTGAATTTGATGAGATTAGCTGGGATCAGGCATTTGAACTACTCACCCAGCGCCTGCAAAAAATTCGTGAGACGGATCCAAAGAAATTCGCGCTGTTTACAGGCCGCGATCAGATGCAAGCATTAACCGGTCTTTTTGCCCGACAATTTGGTACGCCGAATTATGCAGCGCACGGTGGATTTTGTTCGGTCAATATGGCTGCTGGAATGATTTACACCATTGGTGGCAGCTTTTGGGAGTTTGGTGGACCCGATCTTGAGCATGCGAAGTTATTCGTCATGATTGGTACTGCAGAAGACCATCACAGTAACCCAATGAAAATAGCGCTTTCTAAATTTAAGCGCTCTGGTGGCCGCTTTATTTCGATTAACCCGGTTCGCACTGGTTATTCCGCTATTGCAGATGAGTGGATTCCGATTAAGCCTGGAACTGATGGCGCTCTGTTTATGGCGCTGATGCATGAACTGATTCGCAAAGAACAGTATGACGCTGATTTCCTCAAGCGCTACAGTAATTCTGGTCAGCTGGTTTGCCTTGATGCAGGCCCCGAAGAAGGCCTCTTCTTATTCGACCCAGACTCGGATCCCATTAACGCCGATTTGCCCCACAACAAATACGTTTGGGATGCCAATACCCAAAGCGCTAAGCCATGTTTTGAAAAGGGTGTATCGCCAACTTTAACCGGTGAATTCATCATGGGGCCGGGCCCGCATCAGGGTAAAAAAGTGGCCCCTGCCTTTGAATTGTTACGTCGGCAGGTTGAAAAAACTACTCCCGAATGGGCATCTTCGATTACCGGCATTCCAACTGCACGCATTGAAAAGCTTGCGGAAGAAATTGCGCATAGTGCATTCAAACAAGCATTTGAGCTCCCCGTTACATGGACCGATGCATGGGGTGAAGAGCACAAAACGGTAACTGCTAGACCGGTTGCATTTCATGCCATGCGCGGATTGGCCGCCCACTCGAACGGATTTCAAACCACGCGCGGGTTGGCGGTATTGATGTCCTTAATCGGCACCATTGATAGGCCAGGTGGTTTTAGACATAAGGCGCCTTATCCACGTCAAACTCCGCCGAATGTGAAGCCCCCTTCATCAGAAGACGACATTAAACCCAATACACCCCTAGGCAAAGCGCCTTTGGGATGGCCAACGCAACCCGAAGACCTTGCTTTAGATAAAAACGGAAACGCACTGCGCATTGATAAAGCGTATACCTGGGAGCATCCGCTGGCAGCCCATGGGTTAATGCACAACGTCATTACCAATGCCGTAAAAGGGGACCCCTACTCCATTGATACATTAATGATCTTCATGGCCAATATGTCATGGAACTCCACGATGAACACCATGGAAGTACGCGAATTACTTAACAGTAAGAACGCAGATGGGGAATTTAAGATCCCATTCCTTGTGGTTTGCGATGCCTTTCAATCCGAGATGGTTGACTTTGCTGATCTTGTCTTGCCGGACACAACGTATTTAGAACGCCATGACGTGATGAGCATGCTTGATCGACCCATCTCCGAGTACGATGGCCCAGTCGATTCAGTACGTATTCCAGTTCTTCCACCCACCGGTGAATGCAAGCCATTCCAAGAGGTATTGATCGAACTCGCATCGCGCCTAAAATTCCCCGCCTTTACAAGCGAAGACGGCAGTAGGAAATTCGTCGACTATCCGGACTTCATTACCCGATTTGAAACGGCGCCTAATTCCGGCATTGGTTTTTTAGCGGGCTGGCGCGGAAAAGACGGTGAAAAAAGCCTCCGTGGAGAGCCAAATAAAGACCAATGGCAGCGTTATGCCGAAAATAATTGTGTGTTTCAACACCATATGCCAGTAGAGCATCAATACATGCGCAATTGGAATCGTGGCTATCTCGACTTTAGCAAGGCAAATGCGCTACGTCAAAAAAACGACCCCATCATGATTGCAATCTACTCGGATATTTTGCAAAAATTCAGGTTAGCCGCAAAAGGCCAGCGCAAAGGAGCAACACCCCCTGAGCACCTAAAGTCACGTATTCTGAAATACTTTGATCCTTTGCCATTTTGGTATCCGCCACTCGAAGATGAAGTGACCGACTTAAATGAATTCAGTCTGAATGCGATTACCCAAAGGCCAATGGCCATGTACCATTCGTGGGACTCCCAAAACGCTTGGCTAAGACAGATTCATAGCCACAACTACCTTTACGTCAACACCAAAACTGCGCTAGAACATGGCATTAATGATGGTGCCTGGATGTGGATTGAGTCCCAATGGGGCAAAGTGAAATGCATGGCACGCCACTCGGAGGCAGTAGATCCAGGCACGGTCTGGACGTGGAATGCAATTGGTAAGGCAGAATCAGCATGGAGCCTCGATCCCGCATCGGATGAGTCCAAAAAAGGATTCTTGCTCAACCACCTAATTACAGAGGAGCTGTCCCTGGGTGGATTTTCAGTAAGCAACTCCGATCCGATTACTGGTCAAGCCGGCTGGTATGACGTACGCGTCAAACTCGCCGCAGCCGGAGAAAATGAGCCCGAGGAAACATGGCCACAAGTGAAGGCACATCGAGTACCCGGCATGATGAAAAATAAATCGTAATCAACCCATTTATTAACTATGAATCAAACCATGAATCCCAAAAATGAAGCCACGGATCACAAGAAGCAACTGGCGCTTGTCATCGATCTCAATGTCTGTGTTGGTTGCCATGCTTGTGTCACCTCTTGTAAAGAATGGAATACCTCAGGCTCTGCTGGGCCGCTAACCGACCTTAATGCGTATTCAGCAAATCCAAGTGGTACCTTCTTTAATCGGGTACAAACCTACGAGGCTGGAATTTTTCCAAACACGCAAACCGTTCATTTTCCAAAATCGTGCCTGCACTGCGAAGAGCCGCCTTGTGTTCCAGTCTGCCCAACCGGGGCAAGCTATAAGCGCGAAGAAGATGGCATTGTTTTGGTGGATTACGACAAATGCATCGGTTGCAGTTACTGCTCATGGGCTTGTCCATACGGCGCCAGGGAGCTGGATCAAGAGCGCCAAGTAATGACCAAGTGCACCCTTTGCGTAGATCGAATCTATAGCGAAACCTTACCTGAATCCGAGCGCAAGCCTGCTTGCGTATTAGCATGCCCAACGAGCGCACGAATTTTTGGAGACGTACATGATCCAAAGTCCGATGCCAGCATCGCAATTCAAGAACGTTCTGGCTATGCACTCATGCCCGAATGGGAAACCCAGCCCGCAAACCATTATTTACCGCGCTCTATTATGGAAACCATTGAAGCCGCAAGGAAAGACAGTTAATGCGCCCACAATTTTCAATCATCTTTTTTACTACCTTAGCAGGCATGGCACAGGGCTTACTGTTTTCCTTGGCAATCCTTGATGTCCCAGTGCAAATCTTTACGCAATCCTTTTTATCCACCTTCGCATTTCCAGCTGCACTCATATTGCTTGGGCTAGGACTGATTGCTTCGTTCTTCCATCTTGGTAGACCAGAACGGGCTTGGCGAGCTGCGATGATGTGGCGCACCTCCTGGCTTTCACGGGAAGTGATTGTGCTTCCGATGCTGATTGCAGTAACGGTACTGGGCTTCCTGTACTCACTAACAAATGAAATTCCATCTTGGCTATGGATTGCAATGGTTATTGCCACCATATTGCTTTGGATCTGTACCGCCAAGATCTATCAATGCATACGCTTTATTCAGGAATGGTCGCATCCCTCAACCTTGATGAACTTCACTCTGCTGGGAATAACATCAGGCTGGATGCTATTGGGCGTGCTTGTCGGGCTTTCAGATGGCACCAAGGAATTCCCTCTCAATAGCGTGATGTCGGGCATCTCTTTTATTCTGTTGTTTATAGCCTTTAATTTAAAGCTCTGGATTTGGCGCCGTAACCGCGGCTTGCGTCCAAAATCAAATCTGGCATCCGCAACCGGAATTAAAGGTACAAACATTCGCCAGACCTCAATGGGTCTGATGGGCGGGAGCTTTAACACCCGAGAATTCTTTCATCACCAAACTGAGCGTGCCATTAGCAACATCCGCAAGATAGTGCTCCTGTGCGCTTACATATTCCCCATGATATTAGTGGCCTATTCCATTTCTACCCCATCAAACGTTATTTTTATTCTGGCCTTAACTATTCACTTTATTGGTCTGCTTGCCGAACGGTGGATGTTTTTTGCAGAAGCAAATCACCCTCAGAATTTGTATTACCAACGGGTTTCTTGATCTTGCATTTGGTTAAGCGCAATGGATGACTATATTAATCAACTCATTCATGGAAGAGTTCATGTATCGCCCAAACGCTTAATTCAACCAGGACCTTCACTAGAGCAGAAAAACCAGATATTGGATGCGGCTAAAGCTGCGCCAGACCACGGCAGACATACGCCATGGCACTTTTATGAAGTGAGCGAATCAAGCCGGTCATTGTTGGGGGATGTGTTCAGAAATTGCCTACTGGACCGAGACCCTCAAGCAACCCCCATTCAACTGGATGAAGCTCGAGATAAAGCCTTTCGAGGCCCCCTCCTATTATTGGCTGCAGCCAACTTAAACGATACCGAGGATGGCATTACGCCGTATGAAAAAATGATATCGCTCGGGTGTGCAGTTCAAAATATCTTACTTATGGCGCACGCCCTCGGTTTCGGGGCTGGATTATCGAGTGGCAAAGCGATGCAGAGTGAACGTCTCAAACAGTTATTCAAGCTATCTACCAATACCATACCTATTTGCTTTATTACCATTGGGACAGTATCAAAAAATAAGTCCGGCAACGCACTGCGGCCGGACCCATCTGTTTACCACTCTATTGTTTAATGATTGGGGCAATCGCTTGCCCCAATCAATCTAGACTTAAACGTAATCCTTATACTTTTCTAAGAAACGCACTGGCTTAGATAAGGCATCGCGACGGAATGGATCGCCCAGTTCGCGTGTGCACATAATTTCAATAACACACGTCTTGCCCTCGTTCATTTGCATCTCTATAGCCTTCTTCAAGGCTGGACCAACTTGATCCAACTGATCAACTACGATACCTTCTGCACCCATTGCTATTGCCATTCCTGCAAAACTAGGGCTTTCTAATTCACCGGCTACAAAACGGCGATTGTAGAAATCAACTTGGTTTT
>DAIPIK010000083.1:0-5714 GCA_036770845.1 Polynucleobacter sp.
ATATTCGCCAGGCCGCATCACGGCGCTGACCGGGTCGTAGCCCGCTTGCTGCAATTGCAGACGTAGTGCGCTTTCGTTTAAGCGATCGCCTTGCCGAAAGAAAAAAGTATGGCCAGATAAGAATTCCGGTGGACCAAGCCGTTGCAGTGCAGTAGTGACCGGCACTAAGACAATGTCACAGGTCCCCGCCAGCATTTCATATAGGGTTGCGAGGCGCTCAGAGATCAAATCCTGATGAGGCGAAAAATGGTCGTAGGGAAGAATCTCCCAATCAGGCAACAGTCGTGTTTTTAGTTGTGGGGCAAAAGCGGGGATCTCTTCCAAGAGGCGTTGCGCCTCTTGTGCTTGAGCGCAAAACACAATCATCACCGAGAAATCAGCGCGGTGCCGTAAGGCAGATTGAGCGATCAGGGCGGCATCAGCAGAGCCAACCAGGCCGGAAAAGGTAAAGCGCTGCCCGGCCCGCGGAGCAGGTATGGGGGGCGCTTGATTTGTTACGGCTGACATCTGACCTCATTATAGAATCAGACATGCGCGATATTCTTTCTTCATGCCATGCGATTTTGCCGACTGCCGGCACAGGATCTCGTTTGGGCGGCGCAGTCCCGAAGCAGCTTCGCGTTCTGGCAGGTAAGCCCATGCTGGCATTTGCGCTTGAGGCGCTGATCGCAACGCCTGAGATTGAGTCGATTTGGGTTGGGGTCAGCCCGAGCATGCACGCAGCCGGTGATTTTGCTGCGTTTCAAGAGAGCAATAGCGCATTACTCAATACCAAACCCAACTACTTTTTGCCGACCGGCGGCCCAACGCGTCAAGAAACCGTATTAAATACCCTGCGGGCAATGCTGGATGCCGACCTTCCGGGCGAAGATTGGATTTTGGTGCATGACGCTGCGAGGCCAGGCATTACATCCGGGGCCATTCAAGATTTAATTCATGGCGTATTGGATGCGGACTCCGGAGGCCCATTCCATGGCGGTATCTTGGCCATGCCCGTCGCAGATACCCTCAAACGGGCTGGAGCAAGCGGCGAGTGGATTGAGAGCACGCTTTCGCGGGATGCCCTTTGGCAGGCGCAAACCCCCCAAATGTTTCGGCTTGCAGATTTATACGCCGCACTGGAAAGCGCAGTTTCGGATCGTGCAGAGCTTACTGATGAGGCTAGCGCAGTCGAACGTTTAGGTGGAAAACCCATATTAATCAAGGGCTCAACACGCAACTTTAAAGTGACGCAACAAGCAGACTGGGAGCTGATGGACCTAGTATTACGTAAATAGGACGCATCAAATTAGATGAAAGCAGGAGAAGGAATGGCTTCAGGACATACCGCAGAACAAAATGGGCCACCATTTCGAATTGGTCAAGGCTACGACGTCCATGCATTAGTCGACGGTCGCCCACTGATTTTGGGTGGGGTCAAGATCCCCTACGAAAAAGGATTGCTGGGTCATTCGGATGCCGATGCGCTTCTGCATGCATTGACGGATGCTTTATTGGGCGCTGCGGGCCTCAATGACATTGGGCAGCTTTTTCCGGATAACGACCCCCAATTCAAAAACATGGATAGCCGTATTTTGCTCAGGCGGGCCTTGGAATGCGTTACTGAGGCTGGCTACCGCGTTGGTAACGTCGATGCCACCATCATTTGCCAACAGCCCAAACTGGCTAGTTTTTTACCGGCGATGAGAGCCCATATTGCGGCCGACCTGGGCGTCGCTGTCAATCAAATCAATCTAAAAGCAAAAACCAATGAATTATTAGGGCATCTCGGGCGAGGCGAGGGTATTGCAGTGCATGCCGTTGCATTGGTTTATCGAACCTAAGTCAGATTATTCTTCACCTCAAATGCGGCTTTAAACCAGCCTAAACCCTTGATCATTGTAGAATCGACCTCTTAGAGTGAAGTTTAAGCAGGGTATTGTCTGCGGTATTCGCGAGGATGGCGAAATTGGTAGACGCACCAGGTTTAGGTCCTGACGCCAGAAATGGTGTGGGGGTTCGAGTCCCCCTCCTCGCACCACAAGGCTTACCTTGGCTTGGGCTTCACATAACCTGATCTTTACAGAAGAGACGAGAATGGCTTTGCAGATAGAAAATTTAGGTCAATTAGACCGCAAGATGACCTTGGAAATTCCCCGTGCTGACTTAGCAAAAGCACGCTCCGCTCGTTTGGCTAAGGTCGGTAAGACCATGAAAATGGCCGGCTTTCGTCCAGGTAAGGTGCCACAAAAAATCGTCGAGCAGCAGTACGGCATGCAAGTGGATTTTGAGGTGCAATTTGATAAGGCATCCGAGCTGTTCTTTGAGCTGAGCAAGAAAGAGGGCATTTTATTGGCAGGCCAGCCCCGCCTAGAACCCAAAAGTGAAATTGGCGCTGATCCAATTGTGTTTGAGGCTTTCTTTGAAGTTTTGCCCGAAGTCAAGATTGGCGATCTGAGCAAAGCAGCAGTCAGTCGTCACACCACTACGATTGGTGATGCCGAAATTGATCGCGCTCTGGATGTGCTGCGTAAGCAACAAGTACATTACCATCCACGCGGCGTTGCAAGCGACCACGGTGACGGTGGCAGTAATCTGGCAGCGCAAAGCGGTGACCAAATTACCATCGACTTTGTTGGCACGATTGATGGTGTCGAATTTGCCGGCGGCAAAGCCGAGGGTTTCGAGTTCGTATTGGGTGAAGGTCGCATGTTGCCTGAGTTTGAGGCGGCTGCACTTGGTCTGAAGAATGGCGAGAGCAAGGCCTTCCCATTGAAGTTTCCCGATGATTACCACGGTAAAGACGTTGCTGGAAAAACAGCGGAGTTCACCATCACGGTGAAGCAAGTCAATTGGCCCCATATGCCTGAAGTGAACGACGCCTTTGCTTTATCGCTTGGCGTAACCGAGGGTGTTGCCAAGATGCGCAGTGAAGTGCGTGAAAATTTAGAGCGTGAAGTTAAACGCCGTACAACTGCCTTGCTCAAAAATGAGGTAATGGCCCAGCTCGAAAAACTCTGCGAACTCGATGTGCCCAAGTCACTGATTGCCAGCGAGCAAGAGCGCTTAGTCGAAATGGCACGCCAAGATTTAATGCAGCGTGGTATCCCGAACGCCAAAGATGCGCCCATTCCTGCGGAGATGTTTGCAGAGCAAGCGGAAAAACGCGTTCGCCTCGGTTTAATCCTCAGTGACCTCGTCAAACAGCAAAATCTGGTTGCTACCCCCGAGCAAATCAAGGCTGAGATTGAAGAGCAGGCCTCCACCTACGAAGACCCAAAAGAAGTGGTGCGTTGGTTCTATAGCGACCCACGTCGACTAAAAGACGTGGAATCGGTCGTGCTGGAGGCCAATGTAATTCAGTATGTGAGCGGCCTTGGCACAATTACCGATAAAGCAGTAAGCTTTGAAGAACTGAGTAAGCTTAATTAATCGATTGCCCACGAAAGCCCATTCGCATGAACCGTACTGATTCCCAATTTTTCAATGCTAGTAATGCCGCTGCAGGCGACCTAGAAACCCGCGGTCTTGGCATGGTTCCCATGGTGATTGAAACATCGGGTCGCGGTGAGCGTGCTTATGACATTTACTCCCGCCTCCTCAAAGAGCGTGTGGTTTTCTTAGTCGGCGAAGTAAACGATCAAACAGCTAACTTGGTGATTGCGCAACTCCTGTTCCTGGAGAGCGAAAATCCCGATAAAGAAATCTCGCTCTACATTAATTCACCTGGCGGCTCGGTATCTGCGGGCCTGGCTATTTTCGATACGATGCAATTTATTAAGCCGGATGTGAGTACCTTGTGTATGGGTATGGCTGCCAGCATGGGTGCTTTTTTATTGTGTGCCGGCGCTAAGGGTAAGCGCTATGCCTTGCCTAATTCCCGCGTCATGATTCACCAGCCACTGGGCGGCGCCCGTGGTCAGGCATCGGATATTGAAATTCAGGCGCGCGAGATTTTGTACTTGCGTGAACGCCTCAATCAAATTTTGGCTGACCGCACTGGTCAATCAATTGAAACCATTGCCAAAGATACCGATCGCGACAATTTCATGTCTGCGGATCAAGCCCGTGATTACGGTTTAATCGACAAAGTCATTGATAAGCGCCCCTAATTGAGCGATTCCAAAACCCCGACCTCGGCTGACAAGCTCCTGTATTGCTCGTTTTGCGGCAAGAGTCAACACGAGGTCAAAAAACTCATTGCCGGTCCTTCGGTATTCATTTGCGATGAGTGCATTGACCTGTGCACCGACATCATTCAAGAAGAGTTGGCCAATCTGCCGTCCGAGAAGGGCGATGGTGGCTTGCCCACGCCACACGAGATTCGCGCTGACTTAGATCAGTATGTAATTGGTCAAGACCAAGCCAAAAAAACCTTAGCAGTGGCGGTCTATAACCATTACAAGCGTCTGCAGTATTTGCCAGTACCTAAAAAAGAGTCGTCCGCTAGAACGGACGGGGCCGCTGATAGCAAAGACAATAAAACGGTAGCCGAAACCAAAAAATCGAAGCTACCCGCAAAGGCGATGGTCGATGGCGTTGAGCTAGCCAAAAGTAATATTTTGCTGATTGGCCCAACCGGCTCAGGCAAAACCTTATTGGCACAAACGCTGGCACGCTTACTCGATGTTCCATTTGTGATGGCCGATGCAACCACCTTAACGGAAGCCGGCTATGTTGGCGAAGACGTCGAAAACATTATTCAAAAACTGTTGCAGGCCTGCGATTACAACGTAGAAAAAGCCCAGCGTGGCATTGTCTACATCGATGAGATTGACAAGATTTCACGCAAGTCAGACAACCCCTCAATCACCCGTGATGTTTCGGGTGAGGGCGTCCAGCAGGCTCTCTTGAAATTGGTTGAAGGAACCATGGCATCGGTGCCTCCACAGGGCGGCCGTAAGCATCCGAACCAAGATTTCTTGCAAGTCGATACAACGAATATTCTATTTATCTGCGGTGGTGCATTTGATGGCTTGGAGAAAGTCATTCAGCAGCGCACCGCTAAAACGGGTATTGGTTTCAGTGCCGAAGTGCCAGGCAAAGATGGCCGCGGCTCCAGCGAGTTGCTCAAAGAAGTTGAGCCGGAAGATCTGATTAAGTTTGGTTTAATTCCAGAATTGATTGGTCGTTTGCCGGTCCTAACCACTTTGGCGCAGCTCGACGAAACTGCTCTGATCCAAATCTTGACCGAGCCGAAAAATGCACTGGTGAAGCAATATCAAGCACTCTTAACCATGGAGGGTGCTGAGCTCGAAGTGCGCCCCGAGGCCTTGTCGGCGATTGCTAAGAAGGCGATTGCTCGCAAAACGGGTGCGCGCGGCCTGCGCTCCATCTTGGAAGGTGCCTTGATGGATGTGATGTATGACTTGCCATCCCTACGTAATGTTCAAAAAGTGGTGATTGACGAAAGCAGCATTCAGGGTCAAGGAAAGCCGCTTTTGGTCTACAAGCAGAGCGAATCCCCTGCCCATAAGCAGGAATTGTCGAAAAAAGCGTAATTTCGCCTAATCTTGGCCATTTTTACTCTATTTTTGTCACTTTTCTGCCATTTTGCTCTTGTAATTCAGGAGCCCAAACCCATATAAGTAGTATTCTGATCACTGAATTACCCTCTTTTAAGTAGCTTTTGGTACTTTTGAGATTTCTTTGAGCGTTTGACTACTTTGGAGGATCCGCCCCATGCCTGGCCATTTATTACTACCCTCTGAACCGATTCAACTGCCTTTGCTCCC
>DAIPIK010000084.1:0-5635 GCA_036770845.1 Polynucleobacter sp.
CACCCAACTCTTCTGGGAAGTAGGACTTAACAAAGCGATCGTTATCACCCCAAATCGTACGGATCATCGAAGGCCATGGGCGTTTCACCACCAAGATGCCACCACTGCCGTTCGGCACGTCGTGCCCTGCTTCATCGACAATCGCTGCCATGATGCCTGGCAGTGGCAAGGTGCAGGATCCTGGAACCATCGGAGTTGCACCAGGCAATGGGGAAATCATGTGTCCACCGGTTTCGGTTTGCCAGAAGGTATCGGCGATCGGGCAGCGCGAGCCGCCGATGTTCTCGTAATACCACATCCAAGCTTCTGGATTAATTGGCTCGCCAACGGAACCCAAGAGACGCAAGGATGACAAATCGTATTTCTTTGGATGAACGGATTCGTCAACGCTCGCTGCCTTGATCAATGAACGTATCGCCGTCGGTGCGGTGTAGAAAATCGTTGCCTTGTGTTTTTGAATGGTGTCCCAAAAACGACCGGCATTCGGATAGGTTGGCACGCCTTCAAACACAATTTCTGTACAGCCCACAGCAAGCGGGCCATAAGTGATGTAGGAGTGTCCGGTAACCCAACCAATATCGGCCGTACACCAGAAGACATCAGTCGGTTTAATGTCAAACGTCCATTTCATGGTCAAAATGGCCCAGAGCAAATAGCCGCCTGTCGAGTGCTGTACACCCTTTGGTTTACCGGTCGAACCCGATGTATACAGGACGAACAAGGGGTGCTCGGCACTCACCCACTCTGGCTCACAGGTCTTGGCTTCATTGGCAACAACCTCATGCATCCAAGAATCGCGCCCTGCTGTCATCGCAATGTTGCCACCCGTGCGCTTATACACAATGACATTCTTGACTTTTTCGCAGTCGCCCAAGGCAAGTGCCTCATCCACAATTACCTTTAATGGCAAGGCTTTGCCACCGCGCATTTGCTCATCCGCAGTAATGACCGCAATTGCACCCACGTCGACGATGCGCTCCTGCAATGATTTTGCTGAGAAACCACCGAACACCACCGAATGGGTTGCGCCAATGCGGGCGCACGCCTGCATCGCAACGACACCCTCGATCGACATCGACATATAAATGATGACGCGATCGCCTGACTTAATGCCCATCTTGCGCATCGCGTTCGCAAACTGGCAGACGCGTGCGTGCAAATCGCTGTAAGTAACGTTCGTTACTTTGCCGTCATCGGCTTCAAAAATAATGGCGGTTTTTTGGGCGTTGCCGTTTTCTAAATTACGATCCAGGCAGTTATACGAGGCGTTGGTTAAACCATCTTCAAACCATTTATAAAACGGTGGGTTAGTTTCATCCAAGACTTTGGTAAAGGGTTTTTTCCAGTAGAGGTTTTCACGAGCAAGGCGGGCCCAAAAACCCTCGTAATCTTTTTCCGCTTCAGCGCAAAGTGCGTTGTAAGCGTCCATTCCAGGCACAGCAGCATTTTTAATAAAATCACTGGGGGGATTAAAAATCCGATTTTCTTGCATCAACTGTTCCATGCTGTCCTAGCCTTTATTTAAATGACAATAATTACCACCCTGCAAAATCCATGCAGAATAGTGTAAATCCACTCTCTTTCTCTTTACCATAAGGGAATTTTAGGGTGAATTGCTCTATGGCAAACCCTTAAAATAGATAAAACTATCAAAATCGACCTTATTTTATGACCTATATCAAACAAGAAGACCTGATCCAAAGCGTTGCCGACGCCTTCCAATACATCTCCTACTACCACCCAACTGACTTCATTCGGGCGATGGGCAAGGCTTACGAACTGGAAAAAGGCGAGGCAGCAAAAGACGCCATTGCCCAAATTCTGACGAATAGCCGGATGTGCGCTGAAGGGCATCGCCCACTTTGCCAAGATACCGGCATTGCCGTGGTCTTCTTAAAGGTAGGTATGCAGGTGCAATGGGGCGATGCCACCATGAGCGTGACCGATATGGTCAATGAAGGTGTACGCCGCGCTTACCTCAATCCCGACAATATGCTGCGCGCCTCGGTTCTCACCGATCCTGCTGGCAAACGGAAAAATACGGGTGATAACACCCCTGCTGTGATTCATTATGAAATCGTGCCGGGCGATGGCATTGAAGTGATTTGCGCAGCTAAGGGCGGTGGCTCGGAGAACAAGGCCAAGATGATCATGCTCAATCCTTCCGATTCGATTGTCGACTGGGTGATGAAAACCATCCCCACCATGGGCGCTGGCTGGTGCCCACCTGGCATTCTCGGCATTGGTATTGGTGGCACGCCTGAAAAAGCAACCTTACTCGCCAAAGAAGCCTTGATGGGCTCAGTTGATATTCAAGATCTGATTGCCCGTGGGCCACAAAACCGCGTAGAAGAATTGCGCCTCGAGATTTATGAAAAAGTGAACCAGCTCGGCATTGGCGCTCAAGGTCTCGGCGGTCTCTCTACTGTCTTGGATGTCAAGATTTTGGATTACCCTACCCATGCGGCCTCATTGCCAGTGGCGATGATTCCCAATTGCGCAGCGACCCGGCACATTCACTTTCATTTGCATGGCGATGGTCCCGCTAAATTAGAGGCCCCCTCTCTTGCTGATTGGCCGGACGTCACTTGGACGCCGGATGTTCAAAAATCCAAACGGGTCGATTTAAATGCCCTTACACCGGCCGAAGTTGCCAGCTGGAAGCCGGGCGATCGTTTACTCCTCAATGGAAAAATCCTCACGGGGCGCGATGCTGCGCACAAACGCATTCAGGACATGCTGGCCAAAGGCGAAGCGCTTCCGGTGAGCTTTAAAAATCGGGTGATCTATTACGTTGGCCCAGTCGATCCGGTACGCGACGAAGCCGTTGGTCCTGCTGGTCCGACTACCTCCACCCGCATGGATAAGTTTACGGAGATGATGCTCGCTCAAACCGGTTTGATTGCGATGATTGGCAAAGCCGAACGCGGTCCAGTTGCGATTGAAGCCATTAAGAAACATCAGTCCGCGTATTTGATGGCCGTCGGCGGCGCGGCGTATTTAGTCTCCAAAGCAATTAAGACATCGAAGGTCGTTGGCTTTGCCGATTTAGGCATGGAAGCAATTTATGAATTTGATGTGCAAGACATGCCGGTGACGGTTGCAGTCGATTCGAAGGGGACATCGATGCACCACGAAGGGCCAAAAGAGTGGCAAGCGCGGATTGGAAAAATCCCCGTCGTCGTCGCGTAACTTTTTAGGCAAGCATTGGCACTCATCGGGGTATTTGATTCGGGCGTAGGAGGCCTATCCATTTTGGATGAGGCTCTGCGGCAGCTGCCCGATCACGATTACCTTTACTTTGCTGACAGTGCCAATGCCCCTTACGGCGAAAAGCCACCTAAATGGATTGCAGAGCGTAGTCTGGCCGTATGCCAATCTCTAGCTGATGCGGGCTGCCAAGCGATCGTGGTTGCCTGCAACACCGCGACCGCAGAAGCCATTGCGGCAATTCGGGCAGAGCTGAAAACCATTCCAATTATTGGGGTCGAGCCTGGAATAAAGCCGGCGGCACTGCAAAGCCAAAAAGGCCTTGTGGGTGTATTGGCCACCGAAGCAACACTGAAGAGCGATAAGTTCAATGCCCTGCTTGCCACCTTGCCTGGCGATTGCCGCTTTATTAAACAGGCTGGAGCTGGTCTTGTGCCGCTGATTGAGTCTGGTCAATTGCATGACCCAGAAACAGCTGCCCTACTCGCACATCATTTACAGCCCATGCGCACTGCGGGGATTGACACCCTCGTTTTAGGCTGCACCCACTACCCATTTTTAATGCCATTGATTCGGAATCAATTGGGGTCGTCGGTGTTGATAGTGGATACCAGCGAAGCAGTAGTTCGACAGCTGGTACGGCAATTAGAAGCCCATCGGATTCCAAGCGAAGTGGCTGGTAAGCGCAGCGTATTACTGCTGAGCACTGCCGATGGTGCGCGGCTGCACAGCATGACGATGCAATTGCTACGCAGCGATATGGCTGAACTCAATATCGATTTCAAAACAGTGGGGCTGGATCTGACTGCACTATGCCGCTAGCACAGCCCACTCAAAAAACACACCTGCTGTTTACACGGCAGGAGTGGATTGTGATCGTCTTCGTACTTGTACTGCATGCTTTCTTTTTTGTCAGCCTTGATCTCGGGCTCGACGTAAGGAATGATCCATCCGAAAACGAAGTGCGGGTCATGGCCAATTTAGTTGCGCCCCCAACACCCCCGGCTCCGCCTGCATCCACGACACCAACACCGCAGCCAAAACAAGAGGTGAAACCTAAATCCAAACCAGAGCCCAAACCCAAAACACTCGAGCCAAGCAGCACACCGCCCGCCGATGCCAGCCAAGCCAAAGCGGCTGAAGCAGCCAAGGCGGCAGAGAGTCAGACAGCCAATGCAGCCGTTGCCCCAGCCAGTAGTCAGGGTACTGCAGGCACGCCGATCCAAACCGATATTGGTAAACTAGTGGTGGTTTACCAGCCGGATGCTGACCCCTACTATCCGTCGTTTTCGAAGCGGGCTGGAGAGCAAGGTGAAGTGGTGGTTCGATTGATCATTGATGAAACTGGCATCGTTGAAGAAGTGGCTTTACTGCGCTCGAGTGGCTTTGCGCGGCTCGATCGCGCTGCAACTGAAATTGGCAAGCGTTACCGTTTTAAACCCTATAGCGTGAATGGCAATCCCGCCCGCATCTCAACCAACCTCCTGATTAAATTTAACTTAAAGAACTAATGCAATGAATAACCCATTTGGCTTAATGAATTTATGGATGGCAGGCGATGCGGTTACGCGTTTTGTGGCCCTCCTTTTATTGGTCTCATCGATCATTACCTGGGTCATTTTGATTAGCCGCTTGTGGAACATCAAAACACTGCGCGCCCTCAAGCCGGAAGCCGAGCAGTTTTGGCGTGCTAGTTCGTTTGCGCAGGGCCTGGCTGGCTTTTCTGATCAAGCCAACAACCCCTACTTTCGGATTGCTAAAGAGGCCATGAGCGCCTCGGAGCACCATCAAAGTCAATCCTCTAGTCGCCGTGAATTACTGCAAACATTGAACTATTCCGAGTGGATGTCGCGGAGCATTAAAAATAGCATTGACGCATGCAGCGCACTCTTGCAAAAAGGCCAAACTTTTTTAGGCTCGACTGGAGCCACCGCGCCATTCGTCGGTTTGTTTGGAACCGTTTGGGGTATCTACCACGCCTTAGTTGCGATTAGCAGCTCTGGTAGCGCGCAAATCGATCAGGTAGCTGGTCCGATTGGTGAGGCCCTCATCATGACCGCCATTGGCCTCGCAGTCGCCATTCCAGCGGTGCTTGGCTTTAATGCGATTAACCGCGCCAATAAACTCATCGTTGCTGACCTCAATCGCTTTGGTAACGATCTGCTGGCCTACTTTGTTACCGGCGCTCGCGTTGAGGCGGGAGAGTAAGCATGTCCTTTAGCAATCCTTCAGGCGATCAGGGTGACGATCCCCTGATGACCGAAATCAACATGACGCCCCTCGTGGATGTGATGTTGGTCTTGCTCATTATTTTTATCATTACCTTGCCAGTAATCCATCAAGCCGTGAAAGTGGACTTGCCTAAAGCCAATAGCGCTCGCAATGAAACCAAGCCCGAGTCGATTCAGGTATCGATTGATGCGCG
>DAIPIK010000085.1:0-5552 GCA_036770845.1 Polynucleobacter sp.
CTACCGGATGGATGCGATACCTTCGGTGGGCCAACACACGGATGACATCCTTACTGAAATTGGTCTGAATGCAGAACAGATTGCTGCAATGAGGAACAGTAAGGCAATTTAAAGCAAAGGCGAAGTGAGGTGCGCAAGGTTCTCCAGTAAAAGACGCCAACGCGGCCGCTTTGCCCATTTTGCAGCGTTTACTATATCGGCTTTTTTCAGGTAACTTTGAATCAAAGCCTCGAGGCGTGCACAAAAATCGGGGTCGTAAACGATTAAGCTAATCTCAAAATTAAGCCGTAAGCTGCGCTGATCAAAATTAACTGATCCAAATATTGCAATACGCCGATCAATTAACAAACTTTTGGTATGCAATAAGCCGCCATGGAATTCTGCAATCCGAACGCCCGCTTGCAGCAGGTCCTCGTAAAAACTGCGACTGCTCCAAGCAACTAAAGTGGAATCATTGCGTTTGGGTACGATGAGTGTCACCTTTACACCGCGATGCGAGGCTGCCATCAGAGCCTGCAATAGGCCGTCATCCGGCCCAAAGTATGGGGTTGTAATAACCAACTCGCTGCGCGCATCCATAATCGCCGATAGCAATACTTGATACAAGATATCGTCGCGATATACGGGGCCCGAAGAAAATTCTTGAGCCAAAACTTTGCCATCATCTAGAGCAGGAACGAGATGGTGATCTTTAAAACTAGAAACGGCCGGATTATCGACGCTCCAATCAAACAAAAAGGTGAGCTCAAATTGGGCGGTTACTGGCCCCTCAATCCGAACCATGGCATCGACCCATTCACCGACCCCTGAGTCTTGCTTAAAGGTCCGGGGATCGACCAAATTCATGCTGCCAGTCCATACAATACGACCATCAATCACAAAAATCTTACGGTGCAGGCGCAAGTCAGCGCGACGGAACTGAAAGCGCCCCAGCTGAATTGGTAAAGCCTCAGTGATGGCAATGCCAGCCTCTTTAAAGCGACTAGGCCAGCTCGATTTAAACCAAGCCTTACTGCCCAAGGAATCCAGCAAAACACGGCATGCCACGCCGCGCTTTGCGGCACGAATTAAAGCCTCACCCACTGCATCGGCATCACCACCCAAAGCCCAAATGTAAAACTCCATGTGCAAACTAACTTTGGCTTGATCGATTTCATGAACAAAGGTTTTCAGAATCGTCAGTGACTCTGTAAACAGCTCAATCCGGTTACCCGCAGTGACAGGTGAGCCCTTTTGTGACTCTGCAAGCAGACTTAATGCATTTGCCTCGATGGGCAAAAGCGCCCGATCCGCCGCATAGTGCTCGCACATCTGCTTACGTAATTTAGCGTGCTCCCGCTCCATGCGAACAATTTTCTTAGTGAGGCTACGGCCAACTGGGCGCTCGCCTAACATGACATACAAAATAATTCCCACAGCGGGCAACATCACTACCACCAAAAACCAAGCAAACGAAACGCTTACTGGCCGCCTAGTCCAAATCAAACGCAGCGCAAATAAAATCACCAACACCACGTGTGCCAGTGCAAACCAGGGAAAAGAAAGGTCGGCCTGACGGCCAATCAGGATGTCAATGAAGTTCATAAAAGTTCCAATTCAGCTGCAATACCAAGGTGATCCGACAACCTAAACCATTCCTCTAATAAGTCTACCGAATGAATGCGTAAACCACGCACATAAATCCGATCCATCGGTAGCAGCGGCTTAATGCTAGGAAAGGTTTTTGCGGGCGCGCCGGTTAAGGTCTCAAACGCTTCTAAAAATCCGGCATCGCGCATGGGCCTACTTAGTCGGTTTCGCCAATCATTGAAGTCCCCCGCCACAATCGCAGGACCGCCTTGGGTCAGACTATTAATGTATGACAGGATTTCTGCCAGCTGCCGTTCACGACCCCGCTCAAATAAAGCCAGGTGAACACAAAAGCAATGAATAAGGGCATCACTACCCGGCAACTGAATCGAGCTATGCAATAAGCCCCGGCGCTCAAAACGATAGGCCGAGATATCGTAATTAAACCCTTTGTGTAAAGGATGTTTAGAGAAAATAGCATTACCGTGGTGTCCTTGGCGATACTCGACGTTTTTGCCGTAGTGCCAGTCATGCCAAAATCCCTCGGCCAAAAAATGGCTGAGCTCATTAGCGGGCCATTGCCCAAAGCGCCGGATACGGCCCCGATGCTCCTGTTGAAACTCTTGAATAAAAATCAGATCTGGGTTGTGTAAGCGCATCTCCTGCTTCAAGCGGTATACCGTGGAATGCGCATGCAAGGCTGAAACGCCTTTATGCATATTGAGGGTCACAACACGTACCCGATTGTGTGATTGTGGGACCTTACTGGGATGCACTTTGACGGCGCACCTTAGCGTAATAAATCTCGGATTCCACAAGCTCTTGGCACTGCATGCATTTATTGCAGATCGATGCCTGCTCTCGTAAATCTTCGATTGAATTAATGGGGTGTGTATCCAGATACTCCCGTAAATCCAGGTCCACTATGCCATTACAAACACACACTACCTCTGCCATTCCGCTTACCTAATCGTGCTGTCGGTTGTACTTAATTACTAAAAGCCCTATAACTTGATTGTGCCACCGCTACTAACGAGGCTTGCTAGAATTAGGCATGTTAATCGCCTTTCAAGACGCCCTAGCCTTATTGACCCAGTTTGATCGGGGTGTCATCAGCATTGTGCTGGTCTCCCTGCAGGTCAGCCTCACCGCTTTGCTGCTAGGCACCCTGGTTGGCCTCCCCCTCGGTGCTTGGCTAGCAACCGAGCAATTTCGGGGTAAGCGCGCGCTGATTATTACGATCAATACCCTCATGGGCGTCCCCACGGTCATCATTGGGGTGCTGGTGTATTTAGTCTTATCGCGCAGTGGCCCATTGGGTGAATTAGGCTGGCTGTTTACCGTAAAAGGCATGGTAGTCGCTCAATTTCTACTCACCACACCGCTGGTAGCTGCTCTCAGTAGGCAAGTCTTAGAGGATGCCTGGCAGATCCACCGCGAAACCTTTTTATCCCTGCGTTTCACTCGGTTTGGCTACATTAAATGGCTGCTTTGGGATTGCCGTTTCTCGCTCACCATTGCCATCTTGGCAGGCCTTGCTAGAGCGATCTCCGAAGTGGGGGCCGTCATGATTGTAGGCGGCAATATTCTTAACTCCACCCGTACGATGACTACTGCCATCGCCCTTGAAACCAGTAAAGGCGATTTACCATTCGCCCTAGCGCTCGGCATCGTACTACTAGCCATCGTGCTACTAGCCAATTTACTCACCTTCGCAGTTCGATCGATTGCAGAACGGCGCTATGGCTAATCAAATGACAAACCAAGCGAAGTGGATTGAGTTGCGGGCGATTCAAATTGTGCGTGATGGGCGCACTATTTTAGATATACCGAATACCGACATTCAGTTTGGCGGAATTACCGCATGCATCGGTCCCAATGGGGCCGGTAAGACGACGTTTTTAAAGTTAGTGCATGGGCTGATTAAACCCAATGTGGGTGGTAGCGTTGGCTACGCCGACGGTATTCGCAGCGCCCTCGTATTGCACCATACGCCCATGATCAAAGCCAGCGTTCGATGCAATATTGGCCTTAACGGTGTGCGCAAGCCGACTGAAAATGAAATTGATCTGGTGCTGCAAGAAGTAGGTTTAAGCCATTTACAACATCAGCCAGCACACCAACTTTCAGCCGGGGAAAAGCAGAAATTATCCCTAGGCAGGGCTCGCTTGCAGAATCCGAATCTACTGCTTCTCGATGAGCCAACGGCCAATTTAGACCCAACGACTACCGCCCAAGTGGAGGCCATGATTCGCGAGTTTGCCGCATCGGGCTGCGATGTCCTGATTAGCTCCCATCAACTGGCTCAAGTAAAGCGCCTGGCTGACTCGATTGTGTTTATCGACGGCGGGCAAATCATAGAAAAAGGGGCTTGCGCCCCTTTCTTTGCACAGCCTCAAACTGAAGCTGCACAGCGCTACATGCAGCGCGAACGCGCTGCAGACTAAATAGCGCTACTTCTTTGCAGCCGCAGGTGCGGGTGCAGCTGCTGCAGGAGCTGCTGCTGGAGCAGGAGCAGCGGCTTGCACTGTTGGCGCAACAAAAGGTGGTGGCTGTACACAGGCTGCTGGTGCAGGTGTTCCGGCTTTCTTATAGCGATTGGCAACCGCATTTTCAGACTGACACAATTGATAAGCGCTAATTTGCCCTGCATAAGCTGTTTTCGCTTTTGCTAAGTCGGCTGCGGCGGCCTGCTCTGGGGTTGGTGCAGGTAACTTTGCAAATACTCCAGTTGCAGTTAAAGCGCAAGCGAGAAGTGCGATGGTCTTTTTCATAGCCAATTCCTTATTTAACTTTGTGATACCAAGCTTCATGGTGTTCTTTTGCCCAGGTCTCATCGACATAGCCGGTTTTCATGCCATCGATTGAACCTTGCATTCCAATACTACCGATATACATGTGGCCAAAAGCCATGGCGGTAATGAGCAATGCACCGACGGTATGAATAATGTGCGATATCTGCATCGTGCCGCGCCAGTACTCCAGGCCAGGCACTGGAACAATCATGTCTAAAACCCAACCGGACGCAGAGACCAATCCGCCGAGAACGACCATGCCAAACCAAAACCAGAACTTCTCGCCTGGATTGAAGTAGTTGGCTGGCACATGCTTGCCGCCGAACATACCACCAAAGGACTTAATCCATTCCCAGTCACCTTTTTCAGGCATATTGCGTTTTGCAAATTGGATGAAAAACGCAATCAAACTGATCGTGAACAGTGGACCAACAAAGTTATGGATATTCTTACTGACAAGCAACAAGATACTAAAGACGCTAGCGCCCAATAGATCAATCGCAAAATACTTGCCGTACAGAATTAACATGCCTGTGATCGCAAGTGCAATAAAGCTAAATGCCATCGTCCAGTGATTGACGCGCTCAAGTGTTGTGAAGCGCTTGATTTTCCTACCGGTCATTGGCTCATGCAGCTTGATTTTTCCGCGCAAAATGAAAACAGCCAAAATGCCGCCGGAGGCGAGTGCAAGTAACCAAGCGCCATACACCGTGATCACGCCGTTACGAATCAAGCGCCACTGCTGACCTGATTTTTGAATCAGCACACCCGCCTGCTTGTCAGGGATGCTAACGAAGTTCACATCATCGCTGTTTACCGTACGCCAAATCGGCGCGCTATTGCCTGGCTGGTTTTGCGCTGCTTTGCGTTGTGCTTCTATAGTGGCATCAGGAGCACGGCCCACATCCATGATGTTGGCCGATTGGACCTGTGGCAAGGTGGCGGGCTGGCCGGCTGCTGGAGCTTGCTGAGCTAAGCTTGTTCCTGCAAAAACCGAGCAAAACAGTCCAGTGGCCAAGGCCCAAGGACGGAGTGTTGCGCAAATAGATTGATTCATGCGATTTCCTCAACAGCAATTCTGTTATTTAATGTTCCGAATAAAGGTACAAAAGTCCATTACTTGATTTTGGTGTACTCAGATTGTTGTTGATTGCGCTTATTAATTTCCTCTTGCCAGCTTTTAGCATC
>DAIPIK010000086.1:0-5531 GCA_036770845.1 Polynucleobacter sp.
AACAATCGATGAATCCCGCTTCCACCATTAAGCTGCTAACTACCTTGGCTGCACTCGATTTACTAGGTCCACAGTATCGCTGGAATACCAATCTGTATACGGATGGCCAGATCAAAAATGGCCTCCTCAAAGGCAATCTTTACCTGCGCGGCAGTGGCGATCCAAAATTAGTGCCGGAAGAGCTAGAGCAAATGATGAAAAGCCTACGCGCCTTGGGCATTCAACGCATTGATGGGAATTTGATTTTTGACCGTAGCGCCTACAGCCCTGAGGTGATGGAACATACCACCATCGATGGGGAGTCGATGCGGGCCTATAACGTGCCGCCCGATCCATTGCTATATGCCTTTAGAACATTATCATTTCAGCTAACTCAAACGAACAATCAGAATGGTATTGCGATTTCGTATACCCCTGCTCTTGCCTATTTTAAGATTAATAATCGTCTGCGCACCAGTAAGCAAAATTGCGATGACTGGCAACGAAAGATGCAGTTCGAGCTAGTTAAAAATGTTGGCTCAGAGTCAAACAAGTCAGATCAATTAAGCGCCCTGTTTACAGGCGAGCTCCCGAGTGCATGTCGAAATATTACCTACAACGTGGTTGCATTAGATGCCAATACTTTTTTAACCTTAGGATTCGCAGCCGCATGGGAATTGGCCGGCGGCTCCTGGGTCAAGCAGCCACAAGGTAGAAATGGCGAAGTTCCCCTATTTGCACGCCCTTTGTTGGAGTTTCAAGGCGGGGCATTGATTCATGCGGTGAACGATATCAATAAATTTTCCAATAACGTCATGGCACGGCAACTCTTTTTAACACTCAGCTTAGAACGCTTAGGTAAACCAGCGTCCATCGGGGCGAGCGATCGGGTCATGCAAGCATGGCTCAAGGAGCGGGGTTTGGATTTTCCTGAATTGGTTTTAGAAAATGGTTCGGGCTTATCGCGCAATGAAGCTATTAGCGCGCGCCATCTCAATGATCTATTGATTACTGCTCGTCAACTTCCGGCGGGAGATCTCTTTGTGCAATCACTGCCCTTAGCCGGATCGGATGGCACCATGAAAAATCGCCTGAGTAGGCAGTTGCGGCAATTCTTGCACCTCAAGACAAAACCGGAGGCGCGCATTAAGACCGGATCACTTACGGAGGTACGGACCATATCGGGCTATGTGATTAGTCAGTCCGGCAAAACCTATGCCGTTAGCTCGTTCATTAATCACCCCAATGCCTTTCGTGGCATTGACGCCCACGATCAATTGCTGACGTGGCTATTAACGGGCGGGCCCGAACCAAAGCAAGCGCGCTGAAGTCGGTCTCGCACCCCGTCCCACTCTTGCCCCATGGGTGGCTCGGGCATCACGATTAAATCCCAAGAATGGTCATCTAAATCACGCAACAATCGGTATAAGCGGCTAGCAAACAAGTCGCTCTGCTCAGGAATGGGCACCTGCTGAATGTGCGATGCGCCCGATATCTGATGGTCCTGAATTTGCTCCGATTCCCATACCACCAAAGCTATATGTGATTTGGTATCTGGGTATTGCGAAATGCAATCAAGCGCTGCACCCGCAGCATACAAGCGCAATGGCGTGTTGGGTGCGTAATGGGCTTTGAGGCTACCCGATACGCGCGGGGTAATTTGGCCTGAATCTGCGCGCGCACCCGCTTGCAATACACACACTCCTGTTTGCTGCTCGATCTGCTCTGGCGTAATCGCACCAGGACGTAGCAAGACTGGGGTACCCGAAGATAGATCCACAATCGTCGACTCGATGCCTACAGCGCAATCGCCACCATCCAAGATCAACAAATCGGCTTGGTCACTGAATTCAGCGCTGACATCGGCAGCCCGGGTAGGCGATACCTTGCCAAAACGGTTCGCCGAGGGCGCTGCTAAGCCACCGCCAAAAGCGTGCAAGAGGGCTTGAGCGACTGGGTGGTCAGGCGAACGCAACGCAATAGTATCTTGACCGCCGGTCACTGCGCTCAGTACGTGTTTGTCTTTTTTTAGTACTAGCGTTAAAGGGCCAGGCCAGAAGGCCTCCACCAATCGCATTGCCTCTTCAGGAAGATCACGCACCCAAGGCGCAATTAATTGAAACCAGGCATCCGATCGATTAACTCCTGATGCCTCTACTATTGCTGGCGCGGCCAGATGCACAATTAGGGGATGATCGGCTGGCCTGCCTTTGGCAGAGAAGATGCTTCGTACCGCCTGCTCATTACTCGCATCGGCTGCTAGTCCATAAACCGTTTCGGTTGGAATCGCAACCAAACCGCCCTGCTGTAGGCGCCGCACTGCTTGCTCTACTGCTTGCTGCAATTCGGCACTGCTCATGGTGGGCTGCGGATCGGCTTTCACTACTACAGCATCACTTAAGTAGCGATGCCTAAATCGCCGGCAACGGCAGAGCAATTCTGCTGTGCCTCATCCAGGGATTGGCCAAGGCAATTGACATGGCCCATTTTGCGACCGGGTAAGGGTGATGCCTTGCCGTACAAATGCAATTTTGCATCGGGATGGCTAAGTACACGCTCCCACGCCGGTTCGCTTGCAGTCGCTTGCTGCTTGCCTTCTTTGATAAACCACGCATCGCCCAAAATATTGAGCATGGCAACGGGACTAAGCAAGCGCGTATCACCCAGCGGTAAGCGGGCCATTGCCCTGACCTGCTGCTGAAACTGACTGGTAACACAGGCATCCATGGTGTAGTGCCCTGAATTATGCGGGCGTGGCGCTACTTCATTGGCTACGATGCTGCCGTCGGTAAGAACAAAGTACTCAACGCAGAGCACGCCGACATACGCCATCTCCTGCGCAATGACACTGGTCGCCTTTTCAATCTGCTCAAGTAAAGCGGGATGCAACTGCAACGATGGCGAAGGCACGGTACTGGTATGCAAGATGCCCTGGCGATGGATGTTTTCTGCCGGAGGAAAAGACCGGACATCACCGTCATGCCCACGAGCAATAATTGCTGATATCTCAAAAGCCAATGCCATACGCTTCTCTAACACACAAGCCACCCGACCTAAATCATTCCAGGCCGCTGCTAATTGATCGCGCGACTGCACTGTCATTTGACCTTTGCCGTCATAACCGAGGCGCACTGTTTTCAAAATACCGGGGAAGAGATCATCTGCAAGCAAGGCCAAATCGGCTTCGCCATTAATCACACCATACGGTACCGGGCCCACTCCAGAGATGGGGGCGCACTGCGCTAAAAATGCTTTTTCTTTAATGCGGTCTTGTGCAATCGAGACGCAGCCGCTATCTGGCGCTACAAATATCCCGCGCGCTTTAAAAAAATCGAGTGCTTGCGCCGGGACGTTTTCAAACTCGGTGCTAATGGCGGAACACAAACTGGCCATTTCAGAAAGAGCCGCCGTATCAAGGTAATCGGCACATAAATGTTTTTCAGCAACCGAACCGCCTGGACTGAGTGGATCGGGATCCAGCACGCAGACCTTAAATCCCAAGGACTGCGCTTCATGGATAAACATACGCCCAAGCTGACCGCCACCCAAAATACCGAGCCAGGCCGGCGATTTACAGATGCTCGAGGAAGATGCTGCGCCCATGCTCATCAATTACTTGGCTGCTAATTCCATGGACTGCGCTAGGGCAGTCTGTTTGCTACGAAAGGCTTCTAGGGCCGCCATTAAATCGGCATCGTGCGCGGCCAAAATTGCAATGACATGCAAAGCCGCATTGGCAGCGCCCGCCTCGCCAATCGCAAAGGTAGCTACCGGAATGCCCTTAGGCATTTGCACAATCGAATACAGAGAGTCTTCACCACGCAAATACTTGCTGGGAACCGGCACGCCAAAAACAGGAACCAGGGTCTTCGAAGCGAGCATGCCTGGCAAATGGGCAGCGCCACCTGCGCCAGCAATAATTGCCCTCAGGCCCCGGCCGCGCGCTGCTTCTGCATACGCAAACATATCATCGGGCATGCGGTGTGCAGATAAAACCTGAGCCTCGTAAGGCACGCCAAACTGATCTAGCATCTGGGCAGCATGCTGCATGACATCCCAATCGGAATTGGAACCCATCACAATGCCAACGACTGCTGCTGCGTTTGAACCTGTGCTCATGACCTGCTCCACTTATGCTGGATATGAAAAGAGGATCTATTATCCCAGCCTTTTGGCAGGGACTCCAGCAGATTGACTGCCAATTAGACTGCCTGACTCAGACGCGTGAGGGCCTCGCGGTACTTTTCTGCGGTCTTTTCAATCACTTCATTCGGCAGATCAGGGGCTGGCGCGGTTTTAGGCCATGGTTTGCCATCGATCCGAACTTGCTCCAACCAGTCGCGTATAAATTGCTTGTCATACGACGGGGGGTTGCTGCCAGGCTGGTAGGTCTCGGCTGGCCAAAAGCGCGAGGAATCTGCCGTCAGAATCTCATCCATCAGAACAAGCTGATTGGCTTCGTCTAAACCAAACTCAAACTTAGTATCGGCAATGATGATGCCGCGGGTGGCGGCATAGCGTGACGCTTCTTCATACAGGCGAATGCTGACATCGCGAATTTGATTGGCTAGGGGCGCGCCGATGCGCTTCACTACCTCCTCAAATGAAATGTTTTCATCGTGCTCACCTACAGCTGATTTAGCGGCAGGCGTAAAGATGGGCTGCGCTAATTTTTGGGCGTTTTGCAAGCCGGGCGGCAAAGGAACGCCACATACACTGCCGGTTTCTTGATAGTCTTTCCAGCCACTGCCCGCCAAATAACCCCGCACGACAGCCTCAACCAAAATGGGCTTGAGTCGCTTCGCTACCACTGCGCGCCCTTGCACCTGCTCTACCTCGTCTGCCCTCACTACACTAGCAGGATCAATACCAGTAAGGTGGTTTGGTATCACATGGGCCAATTTATCAAACCAAAAATTCGCCATTTGATTAAGGATGATGCCTTTTTCAGGAATGGGTTGCGACAAAATCACATCAAACGCCGATAAGCGATCCGTTGTGATCATCAGCAGACGGTCCTTGCCTAATTCATATACGTCGCGTACCTTGCCTTTTGAGAGTAAAGGCAAAGAGCTAATCGAAGTTGCGTGCAATGCTTTTTTCATTGCATTACTTCACGATCTGAGCAAGCTGACCGGCGCGATAGCGCTCAGCCATTTTTTCCAATGCAATCGGTTTAATCTTGGCTGCTTGACCGGCACAGCCAAACGAGGTGTAACGTGCAACGCAAATGGCTTTTGCCGCTTCGCGTGCTGGCTTGAGGTAGTCGCGCGGATCAAATTTACCGGGGTTCTCAAAGAGATAACGGCGGATCGCAGCCGTCATAGCCAAACGAATATCGGTGTCGATGTTAATTTTGCGCACGCCGTGCTTGATGCCTTCCTGTATTTCCTCTACGGGTACGCCGTAGGTTTCTTTCATATCCCCGCCAAACGCCCGAATCTCGGCAAGCAACTCTTGCGGAACACTGGAAGAGCCATGCATTACTAAGTGAGTATTGGGAATGCGTTGGTTGATTTCTTTAATGCGGGTGATGGCCAAAATATCGCCCG
>DAIPIK010000087.1:0-5444 GCA_036770845.1 Polynucleobacter sp.
GGAGTTACGGCTGGAGTAGTACTTACCGGCTCAGCTGGAGGGCTAGCTGGCGCAGCATCCACCGGCGCTGCAATTAACGCCGTTACCTCTGCTTGCTTTGGCTTACCCATCCAGGCATCCAGCTGGTCTTCCAATAAGGGCTGAAATTGCACCAATGCTAAAACAAGTGCACCTACCGGCAGTAACCAAACCCATTTTTTACCGACTTGCTTTTGTTCACGCGCAGCAAAAAGGACCCGCTTATTCGGCTCTGGTTCTGGCTCCACCAAAACAGGCTTCGCATTCGGCTCACTGATTGCTGGAGATGCTAGGTCACTTTTTCTTTTTCTGCCAGCGGCTTTCTTTGCTTCATTTGGCTCATCTTCTTTTAGCCGCACTACTTCAATTGCGCTGTCGGGTGAAGCGGGTTTAGAGGCATCACTCTGCTCTGCTGCTTTTACTTCGTCGATTAAGGGCCGTGACTCGGCTACCGATGATTCACCCGGAGTTAACTCATCTGCTTGGGTTAAAGGTAATTCTGCTTGCGGCCCAAAATCAAATGCATCCTTTTCGTCGAGCTGGATTAACTTAGCTACTTTCTTAGCAGCAACCAATTTAATTGCTGGCGAGTAAAAACTATTACTCTGCCCGTTCTCGATCTGCTGAATTTGCTTCTTTGAGAGACACGCCAGTAGCGCTAACTGCTCGACCGACAGGGCGCGTTTTTCCCGTGCCGCACTGAATGCTGCGCAGCGTATTTCAGGGGAGGATTGTTTTTGCGCCATCTATCTTGCTTTCAGCTGCTGATCTTATAAAGAGGACGTTCTTTAGTTAACAAAATTATCAATTGAATATCGTATTTAATAAATTCACCCAAGAGCGAATTGGGCTCAATGCATTCATGGACCAGATCATGCTTCCTCAAGGGAGGCTTCTAAATAGGACTTCACTAAACCCTGCAATGAATCTACCCGCATTTTTTCCATTACACGCGCCTTATGCACTTTAATCGTGGCATCGGTGGTACCAAGCTTCACTGCAATGTCTTTATTTAAGAGTCCCTGGACCAGCAGGTGGCAAACCTCTTTTTCACGGGGAGTCAGGGTAGCGAAGTAGCGCTTAACCTCAACGTCTTTCGAGACCCGCTTCAGCTGGCGGCGATCAAACTCGATTGCATCGGCTACGGAATTTAATAAATCTTCTAAGTTAAAGGGTTTGAATAGAAAATCCAAGGCTCCCTTTTTAAGGCTCTTTACAATTTGTTGCGGATGGCTTTGGCCGCTAATAAAGACGATTGGCGTTTTACGCCCGATTCGAGCTAACTCTTCCTGTAAGTCGAGGCCCGTCATATCTGGCATCTGCATATCAAGCAGAATGACTGCCGGTGAAATAGGGACCGAATGCTCGATAAACGCTTTCGCGCTCGCAAAATCATGCACGTTGTAGCCCAATTCCTGCAACATCCGGCATAAAGAAGTGCGCATTGACGCGTCATCATCAACCAGATAGACGTGCCCCGATGTATTCATGTTTTCACCCTAATTTGCAATTACTGCAAATGTAATAGAAGTGCTGTACTTTAGATATTAGCCCAATAGCTAACTTTTTAAGGCTAAGGTACTGGTTTTATTATGCTTTTTAATTTTTGCAGTGCAGCAATGTATTTCCCCAGCATTGCCCGTGCATCGCACTGCCCCAGCTCATTGCACAATAGAGGTTTTTCCGCAATTACAGATGGAGTCAGCCGCATGAAACGCCTTAATGAACGCTCACGAATGGTCACCGAAGGAGTTGCGCGCGCGCCCAACCGTTCCATGTATTACGCCATGGGCTATAAAGACGGTGATTTCACGAAGCCAATGATCGGTGTCGCTAATGGCCACTCGACCATAACCCCTTGCAATAGCGGTTTGCAGAAGCTGGCGGATGCCGCTATTGAGGCACTGGAAGCGGCTGGCGCTAAGGCCCAAGTGTTCGGTACCCCGACCGTTTCAGATGGCATTGGCATGGGCACCGAAGGCATGAAGTACTCCCTGGTATCGCGTGAAGTGATTGCAGACAGCATTGAATGCTGCGTGAACGGCTTATGGCAAGACGGCGTAGTGGTGATTGGTGGCTGCGATAAGAATATGCCGGGTGGCATGATGGCCATGGTGCGCACGAATGTGCCCAGCATCTATGTCTATGGCGGCACCATTCAGCCAGGCCACTATAAAGGCAAAGAGCTCAATATTGTGTCTGCTTTTGAAGCAGTGGGTGAATTTACATCCGGTCGATTGAGTGAGGAAGACTTTAAGGGCATCGAACAGAATGCCTGCCCAAGCAGTGGTTCCTGCGGTGGTATGTATACCGCCAATACCATGAGCTCATCATTTGAAGCCCTGGGCATGAGTCTGCCCTACTCATCAACCATGTCCAATGTCGATGCTGAGAAAGTCGCCAGTGCTGCGGATTCAGCGCGCGCGGTAGTTGAGGCAGTAAAAAACAATTTGCGCCCCCGCGACATTGTTACCAAAAAATCCATTGAAAACGCCGTGAGCGTCATCATGGCGGTAGGCGGCTCAACCAATGCGGTATTGCATTTCTTGGCCATTACTAGCGCCGCTGATATTGATTGGACCATTGATGATTTTGAACGGATTCGCAAACGCGTTCCCGTAATTGCCGACATGAAACCATCGGGCACCTACCTGGCAACCGATTTACACCAAGCTGGCGGCATTCCGCAGATCATGAAAATCTTGCTCGATGGCGGCTTGCTGCACGGCGATTGCATGACGATTACCGGCAAGACCATTGCGGAGGTTCTGAAAGACGTTCCCTCGGTGCCACGCGCAGACCAGAAAGTCATTCGCACCTTAGATAACCCCATGTATGCCGAAGGGCATCTGGCCATTCTCAAGGGCAACATTTCGCCCGAGGGTTGCGTTGCTAAGATCACCGGCCTGAAAAATCCATCGATTACTGGTCCAGCGCGCGTCTTTGATTCTGAAGATTTAGCCATGGAAGCCATCATGGCAAACAAAATTAAGGCGGGCGACATTGTGGTGATTCGCTACGAAGGTCCGAAAGGTGGCCCCGGCATGCGTGAAATGCTTTCGCCGACCTCCGCCCTAGTGGGTCAGGGTTTAGGTGAAAGTGTGGGCCTCATTACCGATGGTCGCTTCTCCGGTGGCACTTGGGGCATGGTCGTCGGCCACGTCGCACCCGAAGCCTATGTAGGCGGCACGATTGCGCTGATCAACGAAGGCGATTCAGTCACCATTGATGCCCATAAGTTATTGATTCAGCTCAATGTTGCAGATGATGAAATTGCTAAACGGCGCGCAGCCTGGAAGCAACCCAAACCACGCTACACCCGCGGCCTGCTCGCAAAGTATGCCAGTACAGCGAGTAGCGCAAGTAAGGGAGCAGTAACGGACTTGGATTTAAAACTCTAGCCGATCTTACTTATTACCCCCCTCAGCTCCGAGCTGAGGGGATGCGTTAAAATAGAAGGTTACCTAACTTCTCATCTTTACTCATGCAGCTGATTTGGATCTCAGGATCAACCTCCCAAGTTAAAAAAATCAATATCACGTGGCGCGGCATTTCCAAGCTCGCAGTCGCGGCGTCATTCATCGCCATCACGCTTGGGGTAATGATCCATTTTCTTGGATTTCAGGTCGCAATTCAGTTCAACCCCGATTTAGCGCGTAATGTCAGCGGGATTATTACAGCTCAAGAAAAGGATGCAATTGAAGTACGCTATCAGCAACACTTTAATGCGCTTCAGTCACAACTGGCGCAATTGAGTGAACGTATTTTGGATATAAAACGATACAAAGAAGGCGTTACTGAACTTGTCACACCATTCCCGCTGAAGAACCAAATGGTGGGCAATAGTAATAAGGGCGGTCCATACCAACCCATCCTGTTTAATCCCACCACCGAGGGTCGGCTAGTAGAAGATCTGAACCTGGCTTTAAATAACAGCGCACTACTGAATCAAGGCATTAAAAAACTAGAGGAAACATGGCGTGATCAACATCAATGGCTTCGCCAGCTTCCAACGGGCTCACCCATCGTGAATCAAATTGGACTGTCGAGTAATTATGGAACCCGAATTGATCCATTTACAAGGCTACTAGCCCAACACCCCGGGGTAGATTTTTCTGCGCCACCCGGAACCCCGATTCTTGCGGCGGGTGATGGCCTTGTGTTGCGTGCTGAATACGATAGTGCCTACGGTAACTTTATTGAAATTGCGCATGCCGATCAATTTATTTCCAAGTACGCGCACGCTAGTAAGGTGCATGTTAAAGCCGGTCAGCGCATTCAACGCGGTCAAGTCATTGCTGAAGTCGGAAATACCGGAAGATCGACT
Source organism: Polynucleobacter sp. (assembly GCA_036770845.1). Lineage (GTDB taxonomy): Bacteria > Pseudomonadota > Gammaproteobacteria > Burkholderiales > Burkholderiaceae > Polynucleobacter. The sequence continues at coordinate 4,346 of DAIPIK010000087.1, forward strand.
GGTCCGCATTTGCATTATGAGATCAGCCACCAAGGCAGAATGATTAATCCAATGCAAATTCTTGCGCCACAAAACATTAAAATAGCATCGCAGTAAAGGCATTGGCTTCTTTGTCAGCTGATGCCCCTCTTGAGGTAAATGCAAAAGGGCGCCGCAGCGCCCTTTTTAATTAAATACAAGGTATTTAGTGCTTAGGACCCTGCCCATGACTGCCGGGTGCGTTGACCGGCATTTTGACTTCCACTTCACCTGACTTCGCAAACTTGAGTTTGACGGGCACAGTCTCACCCGCCTTCAGGGGCGCCTTGATATTCATAAACATGATGTGCAAACCACCCGGTTTTAGTTCAACAGCGCCGTTGGCTGGCACATCAATTTGCTTCACTTCACGCATGCGCATCACATTGCCATCCATGGTCATGGTGTGCAACTGCACATCGTCCGAGACTGTGGAGCTTGCAGAGATCAATTGATCCGCAGCGCCGTTACTCGTAATTTTCATAAAGCCACCTGCTGCCGCTTGGCCTGGAACGGTAGCACGGGTATATGCACCATTGACGGCAATGCTGCCTACTTTTGCATCTTGGGCATAAGCAGCTGATGAAATCGCACATGCCAATACAGTACTAGCAATGAGGGTGGGTAATGTGAATGTCGTTTTTTTCATGATTTCCTTTGAATAAATTTAATGGAGATGCATCTTGAGTTCCCGCTCAAATTGCGGAAGATCATCTCGGTTTACAAAAATACCAATCGGCATTTCTTGATCGGCATGCTGAAGTACTAATCGATACAAATGCTTTTCGGTTCGGCTAATGCGAGCCCATACGGTATTGAGTTCTTTTTTTTCTACCTTACCGCCCCAGCTTTTTTCAATCGTCATGTTTGTGCCATCGATTGTGATCTTTTCATAATCGAGGGCATGGCGACTGTAGATATATAAAGCAATGGTTAGGGCGATGATTTCAATGCAGGTAAAGATCAAGACCATCCAAATACCCATGAGTAAAAATGAGCCTGCCACCAAGAGCGAAAAAAAGACAATGGAGGCGTAAAAATACCCCACCTGCTTCGGTGAAAAAGAACAGTTTCGTTTCAT
>DAIPIK010000088.1:0-5336 GCA_036770845.1 Polynucleobacter sp.
ATGAAGAGCGTGATCCACTGGTATTTTCACGCAGTCAATTTATGGGCCTCCGCTTGTCTGAGCGCGCCCCAATCGAATAAGGGATTTTTTATGATGCGTCTTTGGGGTAGAGCCAGCTCAATCAATGTCCAAAAAATTCTATGGTGCCTGCATGAGCTTGGACTTAAAGAAGGCTCAGACTATGAACGCATCGATGCTGGCCTGCAATTTGGCGTCGTCAATACCCCTGAATTCTTAGCATTAAACCCCAATGGCTTAGTGCCGACACTGCAAGACGAATCCTTCGTGCTGTGGGAATCCAATTCCATCCTGCGTTACCTCGCTCGCAAGTATGACCAGAACGGACGTTACCCAGCCGATATTCATAGTCAAGCCTCTGCTGACAAGTGGATGGATTGGCAACTAACTACGTTTTGGCCAATGATACGCCCAGCATTTTTAGGTCTGACGCGAACCCCTGAAAATGAACGCAACTACGATTTGATTCGCAAAGGCTATGAAACTGCCAGCGGCCAACTCAGGATCCTAAACCAGGCTTTGGAATCCCATCTGTATTGCGCTGGCAACCGCTTTAGCCTAGCTGATATTGCCTTAGGTCTCTGCGTCAATCGCTGGATCATGCTGGCCGAGAAGTTTCCTGAGCGGGTGGGTCAGCGCACTTCATACCCAGGAATTGAGGCATGGATGAAACGCTTAGAAAGCGAAACAGCCTATCTCACGGTAGCCTAAATAACTAAGGGCGGGAATGCCCTATGCTTGCTTGAATTTCTTGGCTTGGTGATCAGCACCAATAAAGAGGTACATCGCCGGCACCACAAACAGGGTAAATAAAGTACCAATCGAGAGGCCGGTAAAGATCACGATGCCCATGGATTGGCGCCCGGCAGCACCAGCCCCCGATGCAATCACCAAGGGGACAACACCCAAGACCATCGCTGCCGTGGTCATGAGAATAGGACGCAAACGAACGCTACTGGCTTCGACAATCGCATCGAGCTTGCTGCGCCCTGCCGCTTGCAATTCATTGGCAAACTCCACAATCAAAATTCCGTGCTTACTAATGAGCCCCATCAGCGTCACAAGGCCAACCTGGGTATAGACATTTAGCGTAGTGAAGCCGAGATTAATAAATATCAGTGCGCCAAACAAAGCCAGCGGCACTGAAACCAAAATCACAATCGGATCACGGAAACTTTCAAACTGCGCGGCCAGCACTAAGAACACAATCAAAATTGCAAAGAACATGGTGACTAAGAAACCACCTGACTCATTCATGAACTGCCGTGACGGACCGGCGTAATCAATGGAGTAACCATTGGGCGCCACTTCTTTCAACGACTGCCCAATGAACTTAAGGACCTCTTCTTGGGATACAAATGGAGTACTAACACCAATAATCGTCGCCGAGTTCAGCTGCTGGAAGTGATTAATGGACTGCGGAACGACGCGCTGCTTAATGCTAGCAATGGTCCGTGCCTGAATCATCTCGCCACTGGGCGTGCGAATGTAGTAATCCAATATTTGATCTGGATTGAGTCGATCGACTTGCTTAACCTGCGGAATCACCCGATACGATCTACCAGAAACTGAAAAATAATTTACAAAGCCACCGCCAAGGGCGGCTGAAAGTGCATTACCTACGTCACGCTGGGTCATGCCCAGTGCGGCCACTTTTTCGCGGTCTATCTCTAAGACGTTTTGTGGTTTATCAATCTTTAAATCGCTATCGACAAAGAAGAACATGCCGCTCTTGCGTGCCTTATCTAATACGGCCTGAGATACTTCATTGAGGTTTTCATACGACTCAGTAGTGTTAATAACCACTTGCACTGGTAAGCCCTGGGCGCCCGGCAAAGCCGGAAACTGGAAGGCGGCAACGCGTACGCCGGCAATGCTATTCCACTTATTCTGCATGTCTTGCTGAAAAGCCGATGCGCTCCGACTGCGCTCATTCCAATCCTTCATCAGTACACCACCAAAACTGCTGGTTGCACTTGTTATTTGAAACATCTGTAAATATTCCGGTTCAGCAGCTGCGATTTTTTGAATCTGGTCGGCATAGGTTTGCATTTGATTGACCGTGGCATTCGGCGGGCCAGAGGCCTGCATCAGCACAATGCCTTGATCTTCAATTGGTGCCAACTCTGAATGGGCCGTTGCATACAGATACGCAACGCCGCCCAATAAAAATACGCCCATCACAATAATGACCTGCCAGGTACTCAAGAGGTCCCGTAAGATGATTTGATATCGATGGTGTACTCGATCAAAAATCGCATCAATCTTTTTAACAAAGGGGGTGGTCTCCTGTCCTTCGGTAAAAATGCGGGAGCACATCATGGGCGACAGCGTCAAGGCCACCACGCCAGATACCGCTACTGCACTGGCTAAGGTAAAAGCAAATTCGGTGAATAGCGCCCCGGTAAGACCGCCCTGAAAGCCAATGGGAATATAGACAGCAATTAAAACCACCGTCATTGCCAAGATCGGATTACCAAGTTCACGCGCTGCAATTAATGATGCCTCGAGCGGTGATTTACCCTCTTTCATGTGACGATCCACGTTTTCCACCACGATGATAGCGTCATCTACTACCAAGCCGATCGCCAATACTAAGGCAAGAAGGGTTAGCAAATTAATGGAATAACCTAAGACCTGCATTAAGAAGAAAGTGCCGATGAGCGAGAGTGGCATCGCAATGACGGGCACCGCGACTGCGCGGAAACTTCCCAAAAACAGGAAGATAACGACAGTCACAATGAGGAGCGCCTCAAGCAAGGTTGCTACCACCTCATCAATTGAGGTTGTAATGAATTTCGTTGAGTCATAGACAATGTTGCCAACTAGACCAGTTGGTAATTGCTTTTGAATATCCGGCAAGACTGCGCGTACGCGCTCTGCAACATCAAGTAAATTCGCATCGGGTGCTACTTTGATACCAATAAATACCGACTGCTTCCCGCTGAATGCCACATTGGTGTTGTAATCATCCGAGCCGAGACTGACTGTGGCCACTTGATCTAAATACACAATGTCCGCACCATTGCGCTTCACTACCAATTTACGGAATTCATCCAGGGTGTGTAGATCAGTGCCAGCCACTAAATCCACGGCCACCATTTCACCTTTTGTACTGCCGACGGCAGAGAGGTAATTATTGGCGGCGAGAGCGTTATAAACGTCATCCGCTCCTACGCCAACACCAGCCATACGGTCACGATCCAGCCAAGCGCGCAGGGCAAACTTACGACCACCTAAAATTTCCGCATTTTGAACACCAGCAACTGAGTCAAGTTTTGGCTTTACTACACGCAGGAGGTAATCGGTTGTGCTGTTGTTGGGAATAACATCACTGTAAAAACCCAGGTACATCGCTGCAGTGGATTGACCGACCTGAACGGTTAGAACAGGTTGCTGAGCCTGCGGTGGCAATTGATTACGAACGGAGCTGATTTGCGTGTTGATTTGCGTCAGCGCTTTATTGGCATCGTAATTGAGCTGCAAGGTTGCAACAATGGTGGAGATGCCGCTTATGCTGGTTGATGAGAGGTAATCAATCCCTTGGGCTTGTGCAATTGCCGCCTCTAAGGGTTGGGTAATGAAGCCGGCAATCGTTTCTGGATCCGCACCAAAATACGCCGTCGTAATGGTAACAATGGCATTTTGGGTTTGCGGGTACTGATTGACCGGTAAGGTGCTAGCGGACTTCAGTCCAAACACCAGAATGAGCGCACTCACAACCAGCGCCAAGACGGGTCTGCGAATAAATAGATCAGTCCACTTCATAAATTAGTCAGTTCGCTCGATTTATTGTTCTTGTGGCTTTGGATTCGGATTAAAGCCTGGCTGGACCTTATTATTAATAATCAATGGCGTACCATTTTTTAATTTGAGCTGTCCGCTAGTGACCACCATCACACCCGGCTCAAGCCCTTTGACAATCGCGACTTGATCGCCGCGGGTGAGGCCCGTTGTCACAAACACTTGCTCAGCTTCAATCAGCGGCTTACCTTGCTTATCCATGCGATCGGTTTTACGAGCAATGAAAACGGTGCTGCCGTATGGATTGTAGGTAATCGAAGTCTGGGGAAGGGTGAGGTATTTGACGCGGTCACCTAAGTTGATGGTGACGTTTGCAAACATGCCAGGCAATACCTTTTTATCGGGATTACTCACCATTGCTTCAATTTGCATATTGCGCGTATTGAGCTCAACCTTTGGGCTCACAGCCGTAATCTTGCCTTTGAACCTAGCATCTTTAAATGCATCGGTCTTCATTTCAATCTCTTGTCCCACTTGAATCATGCCTGCTGTACTTTGCGGCAAGGTGAAGTCCACAAAAATAGGGTCGAGTGTTTGCAGGGTCAACATCTTATCGCCGGCGTTAACATACTGGCCCGGGTTAATCGCAATGATGCCGACGCGGCCACTAAAGGGCGCATGGATGCTTTTCTTTGCAACCAGCGCAGCCTGCTGCTCAACCTGAGCTGCTTTTGATTTAGCATCTGCGGCACTGGTATCGAAGACATTTTTACTAATAGCCTGAATCGCAAGCTGCTGTTTGTCGCGCTCATTAATCACCTTGGCCAAATCAGCCATTGCTTTAAAGGAATTGAGCTGAGCAATATCAGCAACATCGTTTAACTGAATGAGTAAATCGCCCTTCTTTACATCCATTCCAGACTTAACCATGACATTTAAGACCGCTCCACCAGCCTCGGCACTTAAATCAACCCCACGAAACGCACGAATATTACCCACACTACTTAAGGTCGGCTGCCACTCAGCCTCCTCCGCTGCCATGGTAGATACCGTTGCAGGCGGCAAGCCCGCACTGGAGATAAAGTAGGTAATCAGTGCGGTTTTAAGCGTGTTAAAACCAACCAACAGTCCAAGCAAAATGAAAACCGAAATTAGCATAACAATCATGCGGCGGCGCAAAGGCGTCATCGCCATCAGCCTGGCATAGGTTTTTGTGTTCTTGAATCGTGCGCGTAGGCGAAGCGTATTGCCAATACGACTAAAGAGTTGACTGATTGCATTCCAAGCCTTGCTGACGTATTCCATTAGTTTCCACTCATGTACTTTGGACTTCAGTGTTTGAATAAATTTCTGCAATGACTTCATTGCGCATTCCTTGCAACATTTGGTTGATATGCTGGACCGTCTCGGTTCCACCAGCCTCCGCCTAGAGCAGCGAACAGTGCCGCTGTATCTGCAAAGCGTACCGCTTGGGCTTGAACAAACTTGACCTTGGCCTGCTGATACAGGTTTTGGTAATACAGCACAGCTAAGTAGCTACTGGTTCCTAACTTGTATTGTTCTTGTACTAAATC
>DAIPIK010000089.1:0-5096 GCA_036770845.1 Polynucleobacter sp.
CTACTCAGGCTATCGGGTAGCACGACGACCTCATCAACGCCAGCGTGATAGCAGGTTTGATGGGGCCTTAATGCAAATACCCGCCGACCTATCCATTCGACTGGCCCGGCCTCCACCTCCCCCACATGGGAATAGCCGTATTGCACTGGAAACGGAAAGGCGCCCCCCATCCACGGCGCAGCCATACGGCTGTACTCTGACTCGGGTACCAGCCCACGGTAGATAAGTGATTCGGTACCCCGACTTAGAGCACCAAACAGTGCGCGCACACGAATGCCTTGGCTAGGCAACGGATCAAGGTATTCAGAGCGAATTTCAGCGCGTTCTGGCGCCACATACCAAAGCGACTGACTTAGGCTGGCACTGGAAGAATGAGCTGCGGTGTGTGGCACAAATAAATCCTAGTCGTTAAGTGAAAAAGTGTGCTCTACCCTATACTGCATATGCATTTTGCACAGTATAAGTGAGCTCGAGCACGTCATTTGAATCCCCCTCTCAATATAACCGTTGATCCGATCATTCGCCTGCGGCGCCTGATTTTTGCCGTGCTGTCGCTGACGACTGCGGTGCTAATGCTCTTCCTCGTAAACCAAGCCTTAGCAAGCAATATCCCCTTATTACTGCGCGTTTTTTTACTTGCGCTCTTTGCGCTCACCTTGCCGTGGATGGTGGTTGGTTTTTGGAATGCCATTATTGGCTTGATTCTGTGCCAATCCAGCAAAGACCCTGCTAGCGTTGTCATGCCAAGTAGTATGCAGGCCAATGGTAATGTGCCCTTGACGCACTCGACTGCGATTTTGCTCTGCATTCGAAATGAGTCGCCCGCGCGTTTGATTCGCAATCTACAAGCGTTGTTGCGCGGCTTGGCAGCAGATCAACTCGCTGGGTTTTTTCATGTGTATGTTCTCAGCGATACCAATGATGCAGATATCGCCAGAGAAGAACATGACTGCTTTAGGGCCATCGCTACAGAGTGGTCGAAGACTATTCCAATTACCTACCGTTGCCGTACAGACAATGCTGGCTACAAAGCAGGCAATATTGCCGATTTTTGCCGACGCTGGGGGAAGGATCATGATTTTGCTTTAGTGCTCGATGCCGATAGTTTTATGGCCAGTAGTGCAATCGTGCGCTTAGTACGGATGATGCAAGCCAATCCGCGCTTAGGCATTTTGCAAGGCCTCGTCATTGGTCTACCATCCAGTAGTGCATTTACGCGCCTATTCCAATACGGTATGCGTCTGGGGATGCGCTCCTACACCATGGGCTCAGCCTGGTGGCAGGCTGACTGTGGGCCTTACTGGGGGCATAACGCCTTAATTCGCCTCGCTCCCTTCATGGCACATTGCGAATTACCGACCTTAATCAGCCGCTCCGGTGCTGCCAAGCCCATCTTGAGTCATGATTTGATTGAAGCCATACTCATGCGCCGCGCTGGCTACGAAGTCCGAATTTATCCCAGTGAAGATGCCAGTTGGGAAGAAAATCCGCCCACCCTCCCGGAATACATTCGACGCGATTTGCGTTGGTGTGAAGGTAATTTGCAATACCTGCATTTGCTCACTTTAAAAGATCTCCAGCCAGTAAGTCGCGTTCAACTCATCCTAGCTATTGCGATGTTTTTTGGATCACCCGCTTGGATTACACTTATTTTCATTTGCACGGTTGCGATTGGGATGAGTGCTTCGCCATCCGCTTTGGTGGACATCGATTCTCTCTCGGTCTTATTGTTAGCAACATTAGTCATGTGGTACTTGCCGAAAATTGCTGGCGCACTGGATGTTCTATTGCGCACATCCGAGAGTAAGCGCTTTGGAGGGCGCTGGCGCTTTAGCTTCAGTCTATTTTTAGAGATGCTATTTTCATTATTGATGACACCGATTGCCTGGCTCAATCACACCATCTTCATATTCGGTCTCGCTTTTGGAAAAAAAGGAGGTTGGTCGGCGCAGACACGCGATGATCACTCCATTTCAATCGCGCACGCCTTTCAACAGTGTTGGCTACATACCGCCATTGGTCTTGCGCTGACCGGTATTTTGTATTTCACGCATCCAGAAACCGTACCGTATGGTCTACTTTTTTTTGGCGGCCTCGCATTATCAATTCCATTGGTCGTACTGACATCGCAAGCATGGCTTGGGCGCTTGATGATGCGCTACCGCCTGCTATCACTACCAGAAGAAATTACGCCACCGGCTGCACTAATGCCCTTACAACTCAGCGCCCTTGAAATCAAGCTGCCTAGAGAGCGTACTAGCTAATGGGTATTGTTCATCTTTATTTCCGTGCGCTCGATTTACTGGGCCCAGACCGGCGGCTTGGGTGGGTATTGGCGTTTGCTAACGTTGCGCTCGCATGCGCCCTTTTTGCAGAGCCTATTCTGTTTGGGCGAGTCATTGATGCTTTATCGCTTGCCCCACGCTCGGCCGCATCAGCAACCTGGCTTATGGTCTGGCCCTTATTGTTAGTATGGATTGGCTTTGGTTTATTTACGATTGCCTGCTCCACCGCTGTAGCATTGTTTTCAGATCGACTTGCGCACCGCAGACGGCACGCTGTATTGAGTAGCTACGTTGAGCATGTGCTGCATTTGCCTTTGGCGCAGCAAAGCAAAACACACTCTGGACGATTAATGAAAATCATGCTGCAGGGTACGGATGCCCTCTGGTGGCTTTGGTTAAGCTTTTTTCGCGATCATCTTGCTGCCATTGTGTCGCTCATCATATTGGTCCCCGTCGCACTCTATCTTAATTGGCGCTTAGCCTGTGTGCTGATTGTGCTCTGCCTCATGTTTGGTTTTTTAACGCATTTTATTTTGCGTAAAACGCAAACCCTTCAACACCAAATTGAAGGGCACCATTCCGATATGGCTGAACTCACCGCCGATACGCTTAGTAATATTGCCTTGGTCCAAAGTTTTGCTCGCATCCAGATTGAAATGCAATCCTTGCAGCAAATTAGCCAACGCGTCTTGGGGGCACAATTTCCAGTTCTATCTTGGTGGGCATTGGTAACGGTCCTCACTCGATCAGCAACGACTATCAGCATCCTCTGCATTATTGTTCTGGGGGCTTGGCTATACACACACTCTTTGATTACCATTGGCGAGATTGTGACCTTTGTTGCCTTTGCGGGCATCATCATTGCCCGCTTAGATCAGGTAGTCGCATTTGTAAATAAATTGGCTGGTGATGCCCCGCGCTTAAGGGAATTTTTTGAAGTCCTCGATACGGCCCCTGATATCAAAGACTGTCCAGATGCCATTGACCCTGGCAGATGCCTTGGTCTCGTAGAGTTTCATGGGGTTTGTTTTTCGTATCATGCACCGCACCGAGCGGTTGATAATTTGAGTTTTACGATTCAGCCTGGGCAAACCCTAGCGCTGGTAGGCGCCTCGGGCGCCGGTAAATCAACTGCACTTAGCTTGCTCTACCGCGCCTTTGATCCCCAGTCGGGCTCGATTACGATTGATGGAACTGACATTCGGCAATTTCAGCTTACTGCACTGCGGCGCAACATAGGCGTGGTCTTTCAGGAGCCCCTCTTATTCAATCGCAGCATTGCAGACAATCTGCGCATTGGGGCCCCAAACGCCAGTGATGAGGACTTGCGTACCGCCTGTGCCGACGCCCAAGCCCTCGAATTTATAGAGCAACAGCCTGATGGCTTCAACACCATTATTGGTGAACGGGGTAGGACACTATCTGGCGGGGAACGTCAGCGCTTATCGATAGCGCGGGCGTTACTCAAAGACGCACCAATCCTGATTTTGGATGAGGCTACCAGCGCCCTCGATACCCCAACCGAAGCAAGCCTACTGAGTGCATTAGCGGCGGTGACGCAAACACGGAGTACCCTAGTCATTGCCCATCGCTTGAGCACAATTCGGCAAGCAGACCATATTTTGGTGATGGATGCAGGCAAGGTGATTGAATCAGGAAGCTTTGATAGTCTCTACCAACAGGGCGGTCGATTTACAGAAATCATGCAGCAGCAGTATGGCCTTATGCCTCACATAAAGTAATGAGTTGACCTAATGATTGGCAAATAAAATACCCATGGGTGAATTTTCAGCAGATTGGTTGGCTTTACGTGAACCGGTAGATCACCGATCACGTAATCTCTCGCTACAAAATCAGGTGATCGATTTCTTGAATCAGGCTACACCTGTACTACCTGGCTTAATGCAAATCACCGATTTAGGATCTGGGACGGGCTCTAATTTACGGGCGCTTGCGCCCCATTTTGGAGCGATGCAATGCTGGACCTTAGTGGACTATGACGCTAATCTCTTGCGGGCTGCGCGTACGACTCTACTGTCTTGGGCAGATGGCGTTTTAGACAGCAATATCCCCAATTTAATCCATCAAGTGGGGGGTTTTTCAGAGTCTATTGACCCTCTGGTGGTCACCAAAAATATGAAAACAATTGCGGTTCAGTTTCGCTGCGCTGATCTTCTTGCCGATTACCGCAGCATACTGAACGAACCTGCCGACCTCGTTACGGCAGCTGCTTTTTTTGACCTGGTAGCGGAACCTTGGTTGGCTGAGTTTTGCGCTGCCCTATCCAAGCCCCTCTATACGGTGCTCACCTACGACGGCAAGGAAACATGGGGCCCACCCAACGCACTCGATGCCGATGTATTGCGCGCTTTTCATGCGCATCAATCGACTGATAAAGGCTTTGGCGCTGCGCTAGGGCCAAGAGGCTCAGAGCGCCTGCAAACCTTACTTCAGAATCAGGGCTTTACAACGGCATGCGCAACCAGCCCCTGGGTAATGGATTCCCATGACCATCGCTTAATCGAGCAATTAGCCATCGGCACCGCTAGGGCAGCTCGAGAGATGGGCATGCTAGAAAATAGCGTTATCGATCAATGGGAGCAGGCGCGCTGCCAGGCAAGCCACTGTGAGATCGGTCATATTGATCTGTTTGCGTATCGAACATAAACTGCATTTTTGGCACCTTATGCTGCCAATACCCAGCGTAAAGCCCTAAAACACGGCGCAATCAAACCGCCCCTCTTTTTTGATATGATGGTTGCTTCTCAACAGCCCAGGTGCTTCTGCACCACTATATGGAAGTCGTAATAC
>DAIPIK010000090.1:0-4954 GCA_036770845.1 Polynucleobacter sp.
TCCTTATATATCTTCTTAGATATAGGAATTCAATTCTAAATTATCTTTGGGTATTTAAGTCCGCGAAACCCATTTCAGGCTAATCAGGGCCAGCAGAAAATACGCCAAGGGTGGGGTTAGGGCGGTAAGGTAGGCAGGCCATGCCCCCAGTAAGCCAATATTGGAGAACAGGGCATTGAGCAACTGAAAGCTCATGCCCAGCATGATCCCGCCAAAAATCTTAATTCCAATACCACCCGCCCGTGCCTTTAAATACGCAAATGGCAAGGCAAGCGCTAGCATGACAAAGACGATGAAAGGGTAGATGAGCTTTTTCCAAAACGCAATGGCATGGCGTTGCACGTCTTGCTTGTTTTCATTGAGGTGGGTGATGAATTGCCCCAGACTAAAGATCGACATGCGCTCGGGGTTGACGAGTAATACGCCCAGGATTTCTGGGGTAACTTTGGATGCCAAGGTCATCGATGACTTGATGGAAGTATTAGCTGAGTACACGGGGTCTAAGGCATTTTTATTTTGGGCTTCCTTAAAGCGAGTCTCAATCACATTATTGAGCTCCCACGAACCAGTTTCATTAAAGCGACCCGACTCGGCATTACGAATCGAGAGTAGGCGGTAGGCATCATCGAACTCATACATGCGAACCTGCCTCACTTGCTTGTCCGGTTCAATTTTTCCAATATTGATGTAGCGCACACCGGGGCGAACGGATCCAACGCCCTCCTCATCGCGAAGCTGGTCTTTGACCCACACCCCTGTACGAAACTGCGAGGAAAAACTGGAGCCTAAGGCTTTCATTTTGACGCGATCAGAGAAGGACTCTGCCATCGGACCAAGCCACTCACTCATCAGTAGGGTAACTGCCACAATGGGCAAGGAGATTTTCCCCAGCATGACAAGGCCACGGCGAATATCCAGCCCTGCAATGCGAAGGATGGTGAATTCAGATTGGCTGGCTAGCATTGCAAATACATAAATACTGCCAATCAATCCCGCAATCGGAATGATTTCAACAACACGACTTGGCGCCTTCAGAAGAACATGGCCCAGTGCAAGCAAGAGGGTGTATTGCTCATTGACCGAGCCCAGCTCTGCTAACACATCAAAAAATAAAAAGAGAGCAACGAGTGCAAAAAGAATAAAGCCAAACGCAGCATATATCTGCTTGGCTAGGTAGCGCTCATAGATGTAAGGAAAGAGAAAATTCATGGGCGCGTCAGAAAGGCTGGCAACTGCCGCTTCCACCATTTGAGGGACGGATTAATCCGGTTGCGAATCAACACTGCGGCTATGAGTAAGGCAAGTAGATGAATTGGCCAGATGGCTACAAAAAAATCGAAGCGATTTTGCGAAACAAAATTTTGCGCCAAATTAAGCAGGTTGCTGTAAATCAAATAAATCAGCACGGCATAAAACATGGCGGTGTAATTGCCTAAGCGCGGATTAACGTAGGCCAATGGAATCGCAATAAAGACTAAACCTAAGGCCATGAGCGGTAAACCTATGCGCCATAGAAGCTCTCCGCGGTTAGAGGGGGAGGGGTCCTTCAGAAGTTCCTGAACACTGCGTTCGCGATCGCGTGGTGGTGGCTCCGTTAACTCTTTATTGCGCAATTTCGTTTCGTACTCATCAAACTCCAGAATACGAAAATCAGGCTGCGTGGGCAGGCCCTCATAGCGGCGCCCGTCTTTGAGAATGACGTTCTTTTCGCCGTTTGCGGTATTTTCAATAAATCCGGTTGCCGCTACGGCAATGCTCAGGCGTTGATTTCTGGAATCGGCAACGAAGATATTTTTGACTTCGCGACTATCGACATTCAGTTCCTCAATAAAGAAAACCCGTTCGGCTTTGGCTGACTCTCGAAACTGACCTGCTGTGACCATCGACACATCATCGCGTTGCTGAAAACGCTGACTGATCAGGGCGGATTCGCGATTGGCCCAGGGCCAAGCAAACAGGGCGAGCAGGGCAATGATGATGATGAGTGGAATGGCAAAGCGCAGAATAGGCCGAATTAAACTCATGATGCTTAGACCACTGGCAAACCAGACAATCATTTCAGAGTCTTTGTACCAGCGAACCAATACGATCAGGACCGCAATAAACAGGGAGACTGTGAGCAGGACGGCCAAGTAACCGATTGTCGCCAAGGCGATCAATACCAGAGCATCCTCTGGGTTGACGACCCCGTTTGCAGCAAAGCCCAAAATCCGGATGACTAAGGTGGTGACCATGATGGTCACCAACACCAAAAATACCCCCCCAGTGGTGAAGCTCAGTTCGCGGCGAAGGGCTTGGTCAAAAATCATGCGTTCTATGCAAGGGTGGTGGCAGAAAAGTCTAGTTTAGTGGGGAAATGCAGCACGAATCGAAGGGAAATCTACAGCTCGGAGGATAATGGAATAAACCACTACAAATGACTTCCTTATGCAAATTCAATTTAGCACGAAAACATTGCCCCAAGCCGATTTTGATTCTGTAAAGCAGGTAAAGCCGGCGATTGCCAGTCTTGTGGCTCTAGCCACCGATTGCCTTATTTTGGGCTACAGCAAAGCAGATCTCAGCAAAAAAACGCCAGGCAGCCTTTTACTTGAATTGGATGCCGTATTGGGCGGCTCGGTTACCCGGGCCAAACTTGCTGGCGATCTAAATGGAAAAGAGGCCAGTCAATGCTTATTGAGGGCAGAGGCTGGATGGTTAAAGGCAGGCGTAAAGGCCAAGCGGGTCTTGCTTGTTGGCCTAGGCGATCCGAGTCCTAAAGAGGGTTTGTCCCTGCAGTCCTATGCCAAGCTAGCCAAGGCGATCCTTAAGGCCTTGAGTGGCGGCGCCATCGAGTCGGCAGCGTGGTTTGTGCCCAGTTTTGGAGAGAATCCGGATGCCGTGGTGAAGCAAGTCCGCCTGACAGCGCAATTGGCGGGTGAGCAAACGTATCGCTTTGGGGTGCGTCAGCCCGCCATGAAGTTCAAGGCAGTGGAACATGTCGATCCGTTTCAACAGCTCCTATTTGTATCATGTAAGGATGGCGCTAAAGCACTGCAAGCAGCAGTGCATCAAGGCGAGGCTTTGGTGGAGGGCATGAACCTTGCCAAAGACTTAGGTAATTTGCCACCCAATGTTTGCACTCCAACCTACCTTGCAAAAACTGCACAGGGTTTAATGAAGAAAACCAAGCTCAAGGTAGAGCTGCTAACTAAAAAGCAAATGGAAGCATTGGGCATGGGATCCTTTCTGTCTGTGGCACAGGGTTCAGAAACTCCACCGCAGTTCATCATCATGCGCCACAACGGCGGCAAAGCAAATGAGGCCCCAACGGTATTGGTAGGCAAGGGCATCACCTTTGATACTGGCGGTATCTCCCTTAAGCCGGGCGAGGCAATGGATGAGATGAAGTACGACATGTGCGGCGCCGCATCCGTCATCGGTACGATGCTCTCAACGGCATTGCTGGGTCTGAAGCAGAATGTGATTGGGGTTATCCCGACCTGCGAAAACATGCCCTCGGGTAAAGCAACCCGACCAGGTGACATTGTGAAAAGCATGTCGGGTCAGACTATTGAGATCTTAAATACCGATGCCGAAGGCCGTTTGATTCTGTGTGATGCACTCACCTACGTAGAGCGTTTCAAGCCCAAGGCAGTGATTGATATTGCAACCTTAACTGGCGCCTGTGTGATTGCACTGGGTGCGGTACACAGCGGGATGTTCTCGGACGATAGCCACTTGCTGGCAGATTTAACCCAAGCCGGTCATGACTCCCTGGATACCGTGTGGCGCATGCCCCTCGATGCAGCCTATCAAGAGCAACTCAAATCCAACTTTGCTGATATGGCCAATATCGGCGGACGCCCTGCTGGTAGCGTGACAGCCGCCTGCTTCTTAAAGCGCTTTACTGAAAAGTACCCTTGGGCACATTTGGATATTGCGGGTACAGCATGGAAGGGTGGCGCCGCAAAGGGATCTACTGGTAGACCAGTACCCCTCTTGGTGAATTACTTGCTGGCGCAGTCCTAAGTTGGCATGGCACGCATCGACTTTCACAGTAATGTTAGTGACAAGCTGGAATATGCCTGCAGGCTGACGCGCAAGATTTGGAGTGCGACTGCCGAAGGCGAGCCTGTTCGCAATATCGTGATGGTGGCAGAAAAAGCGGACCTCAAGCGCCTCGATGAATTGCTATGGGACTTTAGCAAGACCGATTTTTTACCCCACTGCTATGGCGAAAATGAGGCTGCGTTTGAAACCCCGATTGTTCTGCTCGATGACACAGCGGCGCCAGCCTTGGCCAACTTGCCACATGCCGATGTGCTGATTCATTTGGGTATGCGGATGCCAAGCGATGTTGCTGTCTTGGTTGGTCGATTTCCGCGGATTGTTGAGGTGGTTACGGTCAACGAGGCCGAGCGCCTTGCCGGACGTGAGCGTTACAAAGCCTACCGCGATCTGGGTCATGAGCTCCATAATTTTGATCAAGCAAAAAGTTAAACCGCAATGCTGATTCACCCGCAAATTGATCCAGTCGCCCTTCAGATTGGGTCCTTCGGAATCCACTGGTATGGACTAATGTACTTACTGGCCTTTGTACAATTTATGGTGCTGGGTCGACTGTGTATCAAGCGACCCTACTACCAAGCCTTGGGGTGGACCACCAAAGATTTAGAGGACCTACTCTTTGCTGGTGTGCTGGGCGTAGTGCTCGGTGGACGCATTGGTTATTCGCTGTTTTACATGCCCGAATTCTATTTGGCTAATCCGCTCAGCATCCTTAAGGTATGGGAAGGTGGCATGTCCTTTCATGGCGGACTGCTGGGCGTGATTTTGGCGATGGTTTGGTTTGCGCGCCGCAAGAACACCTCGTTTTGGACAGTGAGTGATTTAGTTGCCCCTTTAGTCCCTTTTGGTTTGGCTTTTGGGCGCTTAGGTAACTTTATCAATGGTGAATTGTGGGGTAGGCCAA
>DAIPIK010000091.1:0-4949 GCA_036770845.1 Polynucleobacter sp.
CAATGGCTGGACTGCATGCAGCGTGCCATGGATGAAGTGGCAATCGATGCGCAACTCAAAGCACGCCTCCATGAATCCTTTTTCGCCACTGCCGACTGGATGCGCAACAAGCCGGACTGAGTTTTTTTAACCCTAGAAACAAACAAGTCACCCGCAGGTGACTTGAGTGGCATAACGGTAAATTACGTATTACGCAAAGTTCTTTGCTGCAAAATCCCAGTTCACTAAGTTCCAAAATGCCTCAAGGTACTTAGGACGTGCATTGCGGTAATCAATGTAATACGCGTGCTCCCACACATCGCAGGTCACCAAGGCTTTTGCATCGGTAGTCAATGGTGTAGCAGCATTGCTAGTGGATACGAGATCAAGCGAACCATCGGGCTTTTTAACCAGCCATGCCCAGCCTGAGCCGAAGGTGCCCACAGCGCACTTTGCAAACTCTTCTTTGAACTTGTCAAACGAACCCCATTTGGCATTAATCGCATCAGCCAGTGCACCAGTAGGAGCGCCGCCGCCATTGGGCTTTAGACCCATCCAATAAAAGGTATGGTTCCATACTTGAGCGGCATTGTTAAAAACACCGCCGGACGATTTTTTGATGATGTCTTCTAAGCTAGCGTTCTCAAAGTCAGTACCCTTGATTAGGTTATTCAAATTGGTAACGTAGGTCTGATGGTGCTTGCCGTAGTGGTACTCCATTGTTTCTTTTGAAATGTGTGGCGCCAATGCGTCCAGCGCATACGGCAATTGTGGCAAGGTGTGCTCCATGGTGTCTCCCTAATAAGTATGGTTTTGGTTAATGCGAATCTGTTCCGAGAACCGGTTTTGTTCTAACAGCAGCTATTTTATGCGGGCGCAGTACTTTTTGCATATTTATCCCCCCCTTGCCTATAGACCCCCATGGGATTGGGCGCTCATTAGATACAGCATCGGAATCGATAGAATCGTATTAAAACGCGATACGAGCATCGCGCGGCGGGCTGAGGCTGCTTTGACCGCTGGCTCGGCGGGCACGATCCCCAAGGCACGTTTTTGATTGGGCCAAATCACAAACCAGACATTGAATGCCATAAACAAGGCAATCCACATACCGAGGCCAATCGCCCTAAATGCAGGCTGCAGGGTAAATGCCTGATGCGCATAACCGGCAAAGATCGCGACCAAGATGCCTGTCACTACCGTAGCGAGCGCGGCGTAACGAAACCACAGCAAGGCTCGGGGTGCGATGACCTTGCTGATTGCTGGCTTTTGATCATCTGGAATCAGGGGCATCGATGGAATTTGCACCACATTGAAATACCACAGCAAACCGAGCCACATCACCCCACTAAGAACGTGAAGCCATCGCAGGGAAAACAGGAACCACTCTGGGGAACCGAGCGCGCCTTGGCTGGCAAACATGAGCAAAATGGCTGCCAGCAAGGCAAATCCAGCCAGGATGGTGCGACTAAGGGAGGTGAGGATGCCTATCATGCAATGTGTCCTTGTTTTTGTGATTTGATCTTCTTGAATACAGAAACGGGCCTGAATCCAAGCGGATCAAGGTGTAATTTTCAGTTTACAATCCTAGGTGTCGCTTTTTTTGCTAAAAACTACATTGAATACCCTATTTTTTATCGAATTATTACAAAAATATGGCAGAATATATTGCACTGCAATGAATTTGTCTTTCACTTCGAAAACCGCTTTTTAGGCCCCTATTATGACCGCACGCACCCAATGCCACAGCCTCCAAGTTGCCACCCCCCTTTACCGCTTTATTGAGGACAAAGTACTTCCAGGGCTGAACATTAAAAGTGCTGATTTTTGGAAGGGTTTTGATGCGATCGTGAACGACTTATCCCCCAAAAATGCGGCCTTGCTAGCCAAGCGTGATCGCCTCCAGCTTGCTTTGGATCAATGGCATAAAGCCAATCCAGGCCCAATCAAAGACATGCCTGCTTACCGCAAGCACTTGAAAGAAATTGGTTATATCGATGATGTGCCAGCCAAAATTACAGCCACTACGCAAAATGTAGATGATGAGTTAGCGCTCCAAGCCGGACCTCAACTCGTTGTTCCCGTCTTAAATGCACGCTATGCCTTAAATGCTGCTAACGCGCGTTGGGGCTCTTTGTATGATGCTTTGTATGGCACAGACGTGATCTCTGAAGCAGATGGCGCCACTAAGGATGGTGCTTACAACCCTATTCGCGGCGCCAAGGTAGTTGCTTATGCACGTCAGTTTTTAGATGAATCCGCTCCTTTAGCTGGCGCTTTATATAGCGATGTAGTGGCATATAGCGTTATAGATAAAAAGCTGTCCGTGAAATTAAAGGATGGAAGCACAACGGGTTTGATTGACGAGAAACAGTTTGTTGGTTACCAAGGCGATGCCTTAGCACCCTCATCTGTTTTATTGCGTAATCACGGCATTCATATTGATATCCAAATTGATAAGACTAAAACCATTGGCGCTGCTGATTTAGCAGGAGTAAATGATGTGGTGCTTGAGGCTGCGCTCTCAACCATTCTCGACCTAGAGGACTCCGTAGCCATTGTGGATGGTGATGACAAAGTGCTGGCGTATGAGAATTGGTTGGGTATTCTCAAAGGAACCTTGGTTGAAGAAGTCAGCAAAGGCGGCAAGACGTTTACTCGCACACTGAATCCAGATCGTAAATACACAGCAGGTATTGGTGCCGTCAATGCTAAAGATGGCGTTGTCACTTTGCATGGCCGCTCACTCTTGTTTCTCCGTAACGTGGGTCACTTGATGACGAACCCAGCCATTATTACTGGCGAAGGAAAAGAAATTTACGAAGGCATCTTAGATGCAGTCGTGACTGTGTTGATTGCGTTGTATGACATCAATCGCCCAGCGACTCAGGCTATTGGTAATACGCGTAAAGGCTCTGTTTATATTGTTAAGCCAAAAATGCACAGCGCAGAAGAAGTCGCCTTTGCTAGCGAGCTCTTTGGTCGAGTGGAGAAGTTACTGGGTTTACCCGAGAACACCGTCAAATTAGGCATCATGGATGAAGAGCGCCGTATGAGCGTTAACCTAAAAGCTGCCATTGCTGCAGCGGGTGCTCGCGTTGCTTTTATTAATACTGGATTCTTGGACCGGACTGGTGATGAAATGCATACCGGCATGTATGGCGGCGCAATGGTTCGTAAAGGCAGGATGAAGATTGGCAAATGGTTCGGAGCGTATGAGCGTCGTAATGTGTTGGCTGGCTTAGATTGTGGTTTACGTGGTCGCGCGCAAATTGGTAAGGGCATGTGGCCTGCGCCAGATCTCATGAAGGAGATGGTTGAGCAAAAAGCGGCCCACCCTCAGGCTGGAGCAAATACTGCTTGGGTACCATCGCCTACTGCTGCCACCTTGCATGCAATGCACTATCACCAGATCGATGTGGCAAAGATCCAAGAGGATCTCGAGAAACACGATATTGCAGCTGAGTATGAGGCCTTAACCGATGATCTATTAACGGTACCCATTGCGCTTTATCCGGATTGGACGAAAGAGGAGATTCGTGAGTCCCTCCACAATAATTGCCAAGGTATTTTGGGTTATGTCGTTCGCTGGATTGATCAAGGTGTTGGTTGCTCTAAGGTGCCTGATATTTATAACGTCGGTTTAATGGAAGATCGCGCAACCTTGCGGATTTCGAGTCAG
This sequence comes from Polynucleobacter sp., assembly GCA_036770845.1. Lineage (GTDB taxonomy): Bacteria > Pseudomonadota > Gammaproteobacteria > Burkholderiales > Burkholderiaceae > Polynucleobacter. The sequence continues at coordinate 3,662 of DAIPIK010000091.1, forward strand.
CACATTGCCAACTGGTTATTGCACAAGTTCGTCAGCAAAAAGGAAGTAGAGGAAGCCTTGCAACGGATGGCTTCGATTGTGGACGGTCAAAATGCCGGCGATCCCCTCTATAAGCCAATGATGCCAAACTATAAAGAGTCATATGCATTTAAAGCTGCAAGTGATCTGATCTTTAAAGGCCTTGAGCAGCCAAACGGCTATACCGAACCCTTGCTGCACGCCTATCGCTTAAAAGTGAAAGAGGATGCGAATAGCTGCGTAGCGTAGTAAGGTCTTTTGGTGGAGCTGGATGCCTTATTGAGCCGTCCAGCCACCATCCATATTCCAAGCAGCGCCGCGTACTTCGGATGCGGCATCACCACACAGAAATACGGCCAAAGCAGCAAGCTGCTCGGGAGCCACGAATTCTCCCGAAGGTTGCTTCTCCGATACCAGTGCTAACTTAGCAGCATCGTTAGAGATCCCTTCCCGCTCAGCGCGTGCATCCACTTGCTTTTGTACCAAAGGAGTTAACACCCAGCCTGGGCAGATTGCATTGCATGTCACGCCCGTTCTGGCGGTCTCTAGCGCCACCACTTTAGTCAATCCAATAATTCCATGTTTCGCAGCAACGTAAGCTGCTTTTTGCATTGATGCAACGAGGCCATGAACGGATGCGATATTAATGATGCGACCCCAATTACGCTGCTTCATGCCAGGCAAAGCAAATCGGGTAGTGTGAAATGCTGAGCTCAGGTTAATGGCAATCACCGCATCCCACCGCTCCTCTGGAAAGTCTTCGACATTGGCAACATGCTGAATGCCGGCGTTGTTGACCAAGACATCAATCGCACCAAAGCGCTTTTCCGTTGCTGCAATCATTGCCTCAATTTCAGCGGGCTTGCTCATATCAGCGCCGTGATAATCGACTTCAACACCGCACGCCTTCACACTCGCCATGGCCGCATCTTTTTCACCAAAACCATTCATCATGATGTTGGCGCCCTGCTTGGCTAAAGCAACTGCCATAGCAAGGCCAATACCACTGGTTGATCCGGTGACAAGGGCTGTTTTTCCGCGTAAGCTAGACATAGCATGCATTCCTAATGAAGTGGGGATGGGAGGGTGGTTTTAAATTCACCGTAATTGACTTGAATGATAGCCGATCAGCCCTAGTTAGCAATCCCAATAAAACGGCCAATAGCTTGCCAAAATTCACTGGGTATGCTGACCAAGATCAGCGTAAAGGTAACGTAGCGTAAAAACTTACCAATCGCCATATAGATCAAACAAGCCTTCCATGGCATGC
>DAIPIK010000092.1:0-1890 GCA_036770845.1 Polynucleobacter sp.
CGGACTACATCGGGCGCATGAAAGAAGGCCAAGACGCGATTTTTTACGTTACCGGTGAAACATTTAATGCTGCCAAAAATAGCCCGCACTTGGAGATCTTCCGCAAAAAAGGCGTCGAGGTCTTGTTGCTCTCGGACCGAGTAGATGAGTGGATGCTGTCCTTTATGCCTGAATTTGAAGGTAAAAAACTGACCTCGGTTGCCAAGGGCGGACTGGATTTAGGTCAGCTCGCGGACGAAGCAGAAAAGAAGGAACAAGAGTCGACCGAAAAAGAATTTAAAGACTTGCTTGAGAAGATGAAAACGGCCTTAAGCGATAAAGCAAAAGATGTACGTGTGACCTTTCGCTTAACCGATTCACCGGCCTGCCTGGTTGCTGATGAAAACGAACTCTCGGGCAATCTATTGCGCATGCTTAAAGCAGCTGGTCAAGAAGCGCCCAGCACCAAACCCATTTTAGAAATCAATCCTGAACATCCCTTGGTGTTAAAGCTCAAGTACGATGATGCTGCATTTGACGAGTGGGCTAATTTGCTGTTTGATCAAGCTTTGCTTGCGGAGGGCGGTCACTTAAGTGATCCAGCCAGTTTTGTAAAACGCATGAATAAAATGTTACTGGGCTAAGAAGACCATGAGAAAAGTAGAAACGCAATTTGGTAGCGGCGCATACGCACAAAGCGTCACGGTGGGATCACATCAACTCGTGTCTGACGTCGAGGCTTCAAAAGGAGGTAGTGATAGCGGTCCTTCGCCCCATGAATACCTCGCTGCTGCCCTCGCCAGTTGCACCGGCATGACCCTCAAAATGTACGCTAGTCGTAAAAGCTGGGGACTAGAGAACGCCATTGTGACGGTCAACATTAACCGCACCGATGAGGTCGAACGTTTTACGCGCGAGATTTTCCTCGTGGGTAATTTGGATGCAGAGCAAACGGCGCGCCTGATGGATATTGCCGATAAGTGCCCAGTCCATAAAGCGCTGATTGGCACGATTGCAATCGAAACCCAACTGATGCGCTAGCACAAGCTGGGCTTGATCCTGCTCCACAGCTCGCCTTACTTCGAAGTGCTTGAAGATCCTGAGCTGGAACTCGATCCCGAGTTAGATGATTTTCCAGCTTTATAGCCTTGGTTGTATTGCGCTTGCTTTTCTTTTTCATACGCGTCATACACATAGCCCGATGCCGCGCCCACTGCTGCGCCGCCAACCGCACCCCAAATGGGATTGCCATGGAAAATGGCCGTGCCCACAGCACCAGCCGCAGCACCAATTGAAGCGCCTGACAGGGTACGTTGCTCTGTGTTACTCATATTCGAGCACCCTGCAGCTAGAAATACAACTGAAGTAATGGCGATTATTTTTTTCATGGATAGAACTCCTTCAAACAGGCATTGAGTGGATTAACGTGCGCACGGAAAGCGAACGGTCAAGAAGCGCAAAAAGGTGCCGGATGCGGGACCACTCGCTGCGGGTGGATTATCTTGAACCCACTTCATATAACCCGCAATCACCTCATCGCGGGTCGGTGCTGGCTGCTTAATGCAAATATTCGATTGAGATGTTTTTGGATTGCGGGTAGCCAAGTAGGTGTCATAAATTGCCGTGACATAGCCAACGCAAAAACTACGCGACTCTGGGCTGGCGGGTGTTTTGCACACGGTGATTAGCTCTTGGGTGCTCAGTACCGGAATTTTTTCTTGGGCCTGAGCAGCGCCTGAGAATGCAAAAACAATACTGATGGCTAATAGTGATTTTTTCATTGGGGTTTTCCCTAGAGTAGTCTTCATTCGATCATAAACCAAATGCAAAAGTGGTCGTACAAATAGATATACGGTTTAAATTGCTCGCAAAGAGGCTTCGGCATGACTTCGATGTTAGCAATCCATCATC
>DAIPIK010000092.1:1990-4925 GCA_036770845.1 Polynucleobacter sp.
ATATGAAAATCGAAACCTCTCAATTTAGCAAAATCAATACAAAGCAATGCCAAGATGACATGCAGGCATATTGGATGCCCTACACCCCGAACCGCTACTTTAGGAAAAATCCAAAAGTGATGGCAAGCGCTAAAGGCGTTTATTACACCGATGATCATGGGCGCAAATTATTTGATGGCGCTTCTGGCCTTTGGACCTCGCCACTAGGTCATGGCGACCCCCGCATCATAGAGGCTATCCAGAAGCAATACCAGAAGATGGATTACGTTCCAGCATTTCAAATGGCCAGCAAAGAAACCTTTCGATTGGCCAATCGCATTACGCAATATGCTCCCGCTGATTTAGGAAAAGTGTTCTTTGTGAACTCGGGCTCGGAAGCGGTAGATACTGCCCTCAAGATGGCCATTGCTTACCATCGCGCCAGAGGAGAATCGAGTCGAACGCGGATGATTGGCCGCGAGCGAGCCTACCACGGAGGCTGCGTTGGCGGTATTTCAGTGGGGGGCATACCAACGAATCGAAAAATGTTTAGTCCCATGATGATGCCCGGGGTTGATCACCTACCGCATACCTTGAACCTGTCGCAAATGGCATTTTCACGAGGGCAGCCTACTTGGGGCGCTCACTTAGCAGATGATCTTGAGCGATTAGTGTTATTGCATGATGCAAGCAATATTGCTGCCGTCATTTTGGAGCCGGTGCAAGGATCAACTGGCGTCATTGTTCCGCCGGTAGGTTACCTGGAAAAAATTCGTGAAATTTGTACAAAGCACGGCATCCTGCTGATTTTTGATGAGGTCATCACTGGCTTTGGTCGACTTGCAGCCAACTTTGGAGCAGATCGCTTTGGGGTAAAGCCCGACATGATTACATTCGCTAAGGCCATCACCAATGGCGTCATTCCGATGGGCGGCATTATTGCGCACAACGATATTTACGAGACCATTACTGGCAGTGGCGGCCAAGAGCAGTTAATCGAGTTTTTCCATGGCTTTACCTATTCAGGGCACCCACTTGCTACTGCAGCTGCTCACGCATGCTTGGATATCTTCGAGGATGATGACATTTTGGCGCGCACTAAGATTCTGGAGCAGGTCTTGGGCGACGCTGTTCACTCCCTCAAGGGCATGCCTGGGATTTTGGATATTCGGAATTGTGGTGTCTCGGCGGCATTCGATCTGGAGCCGATAGCTGGAAAGCCTGGCTTACGTGGCATGCAGGTTTTGGAGAGCTGTATTGAGCACGGTATTTTGGTACGCATTACTGGCGATACCATCGCCATGGGCCCACCCTTTGTTGCCACGACTGAAGAAGTCCAATCCTTGGTTGAAACCTTTTCCCGGGTAATTCAGAAATCATTTAACTAATCAGTCATCCATTTCACTCCTACTTTCCTGAAAGACGAAATCATGAACCTCAGAAAATTTTTCTCATTACGAACCATAGCATCGGTCGGCTTGCTCAGTTTTTGCATCGGCTTCGCTCAAGCAAACCCCGATAGTGATTGGCCAAAAAAACCCATTAAAGTTGTTTTATCTTTCCCTGCGGGCGGCTCAACGGATGTATTCGCAAGGGCGATCATGGTTCCACTTGGGGAGGCCTTGGGCCAAGCCATCATCATTGAAAATAAACCTGGTGCAGGCGGCATGATTGGGCTTGGAGCTGCTGCTAGTGCAGCGCCGGATGGCTACACCATTCACTTTAGCGCCTTAACCAATCAAGCAATATCCCAAGCACTATACAAAAATCCTCCCGCAGACTTAAGAACCAACTTTGCTCCAGTAGCTTTGGTGGGTGCTGTGCCCCATGTGCTGGTTGTTAATCCAACGGTACCCGCTAAAAATGTTGCGGAATTAACGGCATTTATTAAATCGCGAAATGGTAACTTTAGTTATGCCTCACAAGGAAATGGGACCTTATCCCACCTTGAAGCACAAATCTTTATGCAACGCATTGGGGCTGCTGGTGTCCATGTTCCCTATAAAGGTAGTAGCTTTGCTTTGCCTGATCTGATAGCGGGCAATACATTAATGATGTTCGATAGCGTCACCGCATCATTGCCCCATATCAATAGTGGAAAATTAAGGCCACTTGGAATTGCATCCAGCGAACGGTCACCGCTAATGCCAACGGTTCCAACAATGGCGCAGGCTGGAATGATGAAATTTGATGTGGAGAATTTATTCGCCATTTACGTCCCTAAAGGAACGTCACCAAAGATTGTTAATCGACTAGAGAGTGAATTACGCCGGATTATTACCAATCCCGATTTAAAGCAACGCGTTGCCAATCAGGGTATTTTTCTTCAGTTTGAAAATGCCGGCAGGCTAGCTGAGATTACCAATGTGGAGCATGACAAGTGGAGCAAGATCGTTAATTCAGCCAATATCAAAATCGATTAATTCATGATGGACATCTCGCATCCTTACGGCCTTGGAAGAACCCCTGTCTTAGCGCGCAATGCCGTTGCTAGCTCGCAGCCTTTAGCGACTCAAGCTGGACTAGAGGCGCTGCAACAGGGTGGCAATGCGGTAGATGCCGCACTGGCTACTGCAATCACATTAACCGTAGTTGAGCCCACCATGAATGGGCTTGGTGGCGATGGATTTGCGCTGATTTGGGATGGTAAAAAACTCCACGGTTTAAATGCATCGGGCCGAGCGCCGGCTGCATGGACACCCGACTTTTTTGCCGGAAAGTCTGCAATGCCATTGATTGGCTGGGATACGGTAACTGTTCCTGGAATGGTATCGGGCTGGGTTGCACTTTCTAAAAAGTTTGGGCGATTGCCATTTGCATCCTTGTTCAAGCGCGCTATTGCGTATGCCGAGAACGGCTATCCCGTCTCACCCGTGATTGCAAGGCAGTGGCGCGAGGCGGTTCCAATTCTTCAAGGTCAACCGGGATTTTTAGAGTCCTTCACGCTCAATGGTCG